>JBKJWE010000253.1:0-16652 GCA_046717045.1 Nitrospiraceae bacterium
CCTCTGTGAACAGAGATATGCTGATCCGACACGTCTGAGTGCACATGCTATGCCTTGCTAGCACTTGCTAGGACATAAACAAAATTGAGGTCTTATGTGACAGAGTTGCTCGAGTCATCGGATGGGAGGACAAAATTCGGCGCGGGTGGCCTTCCCGTGTACAGCGTCATCCATAATACCCAGCATGTTCAATCACCTGAGGGAGCCATCTGAGGGCGAAATGAAGGTCGATGGATCGGGAAGAAGCTAAAGACGATCGCGCCATTGCTGCCACATGCGCGCCCAATTCGCTTGCTCACAGGTCCAGAGGCACATGGCTTGCCGCGTCGGCTGCAACATCACATCCCTCATACGATGTATTTGCAGCGTCTGATCGGAGACCCGGCCGGTCACCCATACCGCCCCCTCTCGATCGGTTCGGAAGAGCTGTGCGCCTTCTGCAGCATAAGATTCCAGTACGGCGGGGGCCGGATGCCCGTAGGGGTTATGCCGCCCGACCGAAATCACGGCGTACGTCGGATTGACCGACACGAGCCACTCACGATTCTGCGAACTCAACGCACCGTGGTGCGGGACTTTCAGGACGTCGACCGAATCCTTCGGCCGAACTTGGGCCATCCGTGCCAACCCCTCCCGCTCGACGTCGGCCGTAAAGAGCATCGTATGGGAACCGCAGTGTAGCTGCACACCACCGATCCATTGTTGAGCCGACTTCCACCTTTGCGCGCCTCTTGTGGCGAGTGCTCGATCTCGGAGCGATCGGCAGGATTGAGCGCTCGGAGTCGGCAGCCTCCCCCAGCATGAATCTCCTGGCCTTCCCTCACCACCTTCTCCGTTAAGCCTTGCTGAATCAAAGCCCGGTTCAGTCGCTGGGCAAAGACTTCGTCTCGCAACTGACCCGAACCCCAATACTGCTTGACGGTCAGATGGCGAATGACCCAGGCTAGACCCCCGACATGGTCGAGTTGCATATGTGTCCCGATGACATGGTCCAGGGTTCTGATTCCACGATTCCACAAATAGGGCGCCACGACCCCGCGTCCCATATCGAATCGTTCATAGGTGGCTCCACCATCGATCAATACGACCTGTCCGTCCGGCAACTCCACCACCGCGCTATCCCCTTGCCCGACATCTAAGAACGTCACGCGAAAACGGTCCCCATCGAGCATCGTGCGGGGAGACCATAGCCACCAGCACAATACGAAGACTGCGGCCATAGCGGCCGGAACGCGCACCCTCACGTTCCCCCATCGCAAATACAACAGCCCGAGGCTGAGATAGAACAACGCCATCGTAGGCATCGATGGCGCCGAGACGTGCCACTCCCCCCCTGACAGGGTCGAGATCAACCGAAGGGTGCTTTGAAACGTCTCCAACAACCACTGAATCGCCATGGCCAACGGCAAAGACTCTCCTCCAAAGATGAGATGCCAGACCCCGGAAGCCAGACCGATTGGAACCAAGACCAAACCCGTCACAGGTACTGCCAAGAGATTGGTGAACAGCCCCAGCCATGGAACTTGATTGAAATACCAGGCAACGAACGGGAGGGTCATTACTGTGATGATGAAGCTTACAGCGACAGAATCTCTTGCCCACCCAAACGAGGTTCTCACAGAAGAAGGCTCGGCCTTCTCCTCCTCGCGTTCCCCCATAGTCGTCCAGGAGAGCCATCCCGCAATGGCCAGCACGGACAAGAACGAGAGCTGAAAGGAAATGTCGAACAGAGATTGAGGATCGTGCAACACAATGATCGCGGCGGCGACAGCCAGCGCGTAAAACAACCGGCGCTCATGCCCCAACCAGACGGCGCCCATTGCGACCATGACCATAATCAGCGACCGTACTGTCGCCAGTTCAGCACCAGCGAGGCATGCATAGCCCGCCACCGGCAGAATCGAGCTTCCCGCGGCAATCTTCGTTGGCGTCGTATATCGTGAAAGTGCCAGGAGCCACGCTGCCGGGAGGAAAAGCACGGCCTGCCTGATCATAATGAAGGTCAGGAGGCCCACGAGCCCCAGGTGGCTCCCCGAGATCGAGAGCAAATGGACCGTGCCCGTGACCATAAACTGATCGCGAAGCTCTGGGTCGAGGTACCCTCGGTCACCGATGATGATACCGAGATAGAATCCGAGGGCCGGCTGAGGAATCGTGTGAATCGCCGCTGCACGAATCCGACTTCTCCATCTGTCGAATTGATTCCACGGCCTCCACCAGGCCGACGCGTAACCGGACTCTACAACCTGGATCGTTTCCGCGCCTGTTACACCGGCCACTGCGTCGATCCCTTGTCGCTCCAGGTACGCAGCATAGTCAAACCCACCAGGATTGAGTGACCCGCTCGGCCGCCGCCACTTCGCCAGGCAACGGATGCGATCGCCTTGAAACACTATCCGGTCCGGCACGCGCCACGTCAATCGAACGATTCGCGGGATTCCACGATCGCCGGGAGACTCGTCGAGCCTGACCACGAGGATCAATCGATCAGGCCCCTGCTGGACCGGCTGTACGACGCGACCGGTGAGCTCAACCAACGACTCGGAGGACGGTTCGATTCGTAGAGACCGGGAGGACGACTCAACCGCCAAACTCCAATAGACGACTCCACTCAACAACACCGCACAGAGAGACGTGGCTTGGCAAGCGGTCACCCACGCAAACCGTTCAATGAGTGAAGCGCTGAGCAAGATCAAGAGAAGAAGCACCGAGACAGAGAGAGGGAAATAGGGAAACTCAGACCCGAGAATGAGCCCGACGATCAACGCTGCGGTGAGAGACGGCAGCATGCCTGGAATGGATTGGCGCTAGGCCAGATGCGTGCGGACGACGTCCGCCAGCCGATCCGCGACTTCACGAATGGTCGAATCTTTTTCGCCTTCGACCATGATGCGCAACAGCGGCTCTGTTCCTGAGTAACGGACCAAAACCCGGCCGCTGCCATTCATATGCTGTTCACATTCACGAATCACGCGTGCTAAATCGGGAACGGATTCGAGTTTGGGTTTCTTGGCGACTTTCACATTGAGAAGCACTTGCGGCACCACCGTCATCGCCTTGGCCAACTCGGACATCGGCTTCTCGGTCCGCTTCATCAATGACAACACTTGCAAGGCGGAAATCAGTCCGTCGCCGGTCGTATTGTGATCCAGAAACAGAAAATGCCCGGACTGTTCACCGCCAAAATTGTAACCATCGGCCAACATGCGCTCGAGCAAATAGCGATCGCCCACCGCCGTTCTCACGAGCGTGATGCCTGCCTTCGTCATGGCGAGTTCCAGTCCGAAGTTGCTCATCACGGTCCCGACGAGCGTTTGCTTCGCCAACTGCCCCTGGCGATGAAGATCGAGCGCCAAGGCTGCCATGATGTGGTCGCCATCTACCACGTTCCCTTTCTCACAAACGAAGATCGCGCGATCGGCATCGCCATCCAAGGCCACTCCGATACCTGCGTGATGCTCGCGGATAGCTTTCTGAAGCTGTTCCGGGTAGACCGCGCCGCACCCCGCGTTGATGTTCATCCCGTCCGGCTTGTTGCCAATCACCTCCACCTTCGCGCCCAGTTCTCGCAAGACCGTCGGCGCGACTTTGTAGGCTGCGCCGTTGGCGCAATCGACGACGAGTTTGATCCCCTGGAAATCCAACTCTTTGGGCAGTGACCGCTTCACAGATTCGATATAACGACCTTCGGCATCATCGATGCGGAAGGCTTTTCCGATCGCATCGGCCGTGGGTCGCAAATGATCGATCTCCTTCGACAGAATCAATTGTTCGATGCGCGCCTCCATCTCATCCGGCAGCTTCAGTCCGTCCTTCGAGAAAAACTTGATGCCGTTGTCCTGATAGGGATTGTGCGAGGCAGAAATCATGACGCCGGCATCCGCTCTGAGACTTCTGGTCAAGAAGGCGATGGCGGGGGTAGGCATGGGCCCTACCAGCAACACATCGACGCCCATCGAACAGATTCCAGCAGTCAGCGCCGATTCCAGCATGTAGCCGGACACGCGGGTGTCCTTTCCGATCACGATCTGATGTCGTCCCGCTCGGTGCATAAAAAGATGCGCCGCGGCGCGCCCCAACTGCATGGCAATTTCACTGGTCATCGGCTCAAGGTTGGCCACGCCCCTGACGCCGTCGGTACCAAATAATTTACGCATGCTGTTCTCTCATCGTGGGTATCATGTGACGACGAATCGCCGTTGCCACCTGCACTACATCTTTCATCGCTTTGACGTCGTGTACCCGAAGAATTCCTGCTCCTTGCTCCACCGCGAGGGCAACAGCCGCGGCCGTCGCCCACAGCCGATCGCCGACCGGACGATCCACGATCTGGCCAAGGAACGCTTTTCTCGAGACGCCGAGCAACAGGGGAGCCCCCAATTCGGTGAACCGTTGGAGTTGGGCCAACAGGGTGAGATTATGTACGGGAAGCTTACCAAATCCGATGCCCGGATCAAGAACGATCTGACTTCGGGCAATTCCCCATTCCGTAGCATACGCCATCCGTTCCTCAAAAAACGCCGAGATTTCGCCGACGACATCCTCGTATCGAGGCGCGTGTTGCATGGTCTTCGGGGTGCCTTGCATGTGCATCAAGACGATGCCGGCCCCCGTCTGAGCCACGACCTCGGCCATGTGCAAATCAGCCCTGAGAGCACTCACATCGTTGATGACGTGGGCGCCGGTGTCGAGCGCCGCTCGAGCAACCGAAGATTTCGTCGTGTCAATCGATAGTGGAACGCCCGCTGCCTGACGGAGGGCTTTCACAACTGGAAGGAGTCGTCTGCGTTCTTCATGTTCATCGATAGGGTCCGAACCTGGCCGCGTCGACTCCGCTCCTAGATCGATCAGATCGGCGCCCTCTTCGACCAGTCGCAGGGCGTGTGCGACTGCTTCGTCGGTCTGCAAATAGCGTCCCCCATCGAAAAACGAATCTGTGGTCACGTTCACAATACCCATAATCAGCGGTCGATCGGGAAACACGATCGCGCGGTCTTTAGCCTGGACTGTGTAAGCGTAGACGTCACGCATCCGACACCTGTATGCGAGCTTCAGCGTAATCCTCAGATACAAGAACTCTGCCGGTAACGACAATATGCCGGCGGCAAAAGACGCAAGGGTATCCGCTGCGTCCAAACTGGGTTGACATGTACCGCCCACAACTCCAGTGCCCGACCATGGAGTCGCAAGTGTCGGTCGATCAGCGATTAGGCAGGAACGGTCTGCGACGAGGACTGCATGAGAATATTGTCGATTTCAGACGCGTCGAGCACTTCTTTCTCCAGAAGCGCTTCAGCCAATCCCTTGAGACTGGCCATGTTCTCCGTGAGCAATCGTTTGGCTCGGTCATAGTTTTCGGTCACGAGCCGTTTCACTTCGAGATCGATTTCCAACGCGACCTGATCGCTGAAATCTCGCCTCGTGGCAATTTCGCGTCCCAAGAAGATCTCTTCATCTTTCTTCCCAAACGTGAGCGGTCCCAGCTTCTCGCTCATGCCCCACTCACAGACCATTTTGCGAGCGAGATCCGTCGCGCGCTCAAGATCGTTCCCTGCCCCGGTCGTAATGTGTTTCAGGACCAATTCTTCTGCCACGCGGCCACCCATGAGAATGGCCAAGTTGTTATACAAGAAGTCCTTCGAGTAGTTATGACGGTCGTCAGTGGGCAGCTGCATGGTCACGCCCAACGCGCGGCCGCGGGGAATGATCGTGACTTTATGGACCGGGTCAGTTCCCGGCAGTAACTTTGCCATGAGCGCATGCCCCGCTTCATGGTAGGCCGTCGTGCGCTTTTCTTCGTCGCTCAAAATCATGCTCTTGCGCTCCGCGCCCATCAGCACTTTGTCCTTCGCCATTTCAAAATCGACGACTTCGACTTCCTTTTTATTCAGTCTCGCCGCCCACAAAGCCGCTTCATTCACGAGATTTTCCAGATCGGCTCCGGAGAACCCCGGCGTACCACGGGCAATCTTCTCCAACTCAACGTTCGCTGACATCGGAACCTTCTTGGTATGAACCTTGAGGATCTCGGAGCGGCCACGGAGATCCGGACGATTGACCACCACCTGACGATCGAAACGTCCAGGCCTGAGCAACGCCGGATCGAGCACGTCCGGCCGGTTCGTCGCTGCGATGAGAATAACGCCTTCCGTCGTGTCGAATCCGTCCATCTCGACCAAGAGCTGATTGAGGGTTTGCTCTCGCTCGTCGTGCCCACCGCCGAGACCCGCACCCCGGAGTCGACCGACGGCGTCGATTTCGTCGATAAAAATAATACAAGGCGCGTGCTTCTTGCCCTGTTCGAACAGATCCCGGACACGCGATGCGCCGACGCCGACGAACATTTCGACGAAGTCCGACCCGCTGATGCTGAAGAAGGGGACGCCGGCTTCGCCGGCGATAGCCTTGGCTAAGAGCGTCTTGCCCGTACCCGGGGGCCCGACGATCAATACACCTTTAGGGATGCGCCCGCCGAGCTTCTGAAACTTGCGCGGATCCTTTAAAAATTCGATGATCTCCAGCACTTCTTCTTTGGCTTCGTCGATGCCCGCCACGTCGGAAAATGTCACCTTCTTCCGCTCTTCTGTCAGCATGCGCGCCCGACTCTTGCCGAACGAGAGGGCCTTATTGCCCCCGATCTGCATCTGGCGCATGAGGAAAAACCACAGACCCAGGAACAGTACGAACGGCCCCCAGGTCACTAAGAACGTGATGTACCACGGGCTCTCATCCGGCGGTTTCGCTTCGATTTGGACACCACGCTCCCGAAGCACCTTCACCAATTCCGGATATTCGACCGAATAGGTTCTGATCCGCGTCTTGTCCTTCAAGACGGCACTGATGTGGCTCGATTTGATAATGACTTTCTCGATATCGCCCTTGTCGAGCTTTGCCATGAAATCGCTGAAGATCACTTCCTCTTCAGGCGCGTGGGTGGGTACACTGAACAGGTTGAACAGCAGAATCATGAAAAGGCCGACGACGACCCAAAAGAGTAGATTCTTTGCCCTGGAATTCATCCAGATCTCCTTGTGGATGGTTCGCCAAAACCACTGAGGAAAACCGCGAACTTGAGTGATGTTACCACAGGCCAATCGAGCCTGACAACCCAATGGGTAAACTTCTATTCTTCTTGCACGCCTTCCATATCCAACACCGCCAGGTAGGGAAGATTGCGATACTTTTGCTGGTAATCAAGTCCATACCCCACGACATACTTGTTTGGGATCTTGAACCCCACATAGTCCACGACTACATCGACGATTCGTCGTTCGGCCTTGTTCAGCAAGGTACAGACCTTGATCGACCGAGGCTTCCGCTTTGCCAGCGTCTTGACCAGGCGCTGGACTGTGAGCCCAGAATCGATGATGTCTTCTACCAACAGGACATCTTTCCCTCTGATGTCTTCTGTCAGCTCCGTAATGATCTTTACCTTTCCAGATGTCTTCGCCTTGGACCCATAACTCGCCACGACGATAAAATCCACGCGCATGGGAATCCGGATCGCCCTGGCGAGATCGGCGAAGAATGCGTAGGCGCCTTTCAGCACACCGACCAGGACGAAGTCCTTGCCTGTATAGTCCGTCGCGATCTGCTTCCCCAATTCTTTGATGCGCGCACGCATCTCCTCCTGCGTGACAAGTGGTTTCCCGAAGATCCGTTCCATCCTACCGCACTCCTTCTCTGTTCTCCGATTGACTTACCGATACCATGAAACAGCGTGTCGTACACTCACGCACCGCAAATCGCTCGTCTTGACGGAGGCCGACGACCCAGACGATTCCTTCCGGCGAGACAAGCAATGGAATATGCGCTCGTTCGAGCCGCCCGACCTTAAGATCTGTGAAGAAATCCTGGAGCTTCTTGCTCCGGCCCCTCATCCCCAGAGGGCAAAACCGATCACCGGCTTGCCAGGTCCGAATCGTCAAGGGCTCGGATAGCCGATCGGCATCAAACAGGCCTTGCCACTTCGACGGTGCCACGGCAGTCTGTTCGGCCTTACGCCGCGACATCAGTTGGACATGGATCTGCTGATTCGTTTTGCCCCACTGGACCGACGACGGTACGGACAACACTCGACGATCATCCTCTCCATACTTTAGAGCACTCCGGCGTTCAACATCGCCTCGACGGAAACTGATGGACGCCGATCCGCGCCCCAAAACCAGTCGAGCCTGTTTAAGTGAAAGGCTCGCCTCCGGCTTTCCTCTCAATAAAAATCTTCGCACCGATTCAACGACGTGAAAACGGCTTGCCCGACCCTGCTCGTCGTAGACACGCAACAGCTTCCGAAGGAGCCGCCGCTGGATGGCCGCTGAAAGCGCGGCGAATCCCTTTCGATCGAGATCCTGGATCCCCGACTTGTTCGTCGTCACCAGCCGCTCGAACGACTCCTGCGCCACTCCTTCCAAGCATCGTTCATCTTCACGGAGCAGATCTGCCTGCCGTTGGAGAATCTGCAACGCCGACGGCGCCACCCGAGCCATCGCCGGGACCAACTCATGCCGGATTCGATTTCGATGATATTTTGAGCTGTCATTGCTGGAATCCTGACGATACAACTGCTCTTCCTCTGCCAGGTAAACCAAGACGTCCTCACGAATCGACGAGAGTAGCGGACGAATGATCCTGGTTTCCCGCATGTAAGGCATCCCTGCCAAGCCGGACAAACCAGCCCCACGCAACATCCACATCAGCATCGTTTCCGCCTGATCGTTGGCAGTATGGCCGAGCACGATGCGGTCGGCCTTCAGCTCATCGGCCAGTTGTGCCATCGCGGCATAGCGAATGTCGCGTGCGGTCGCTTGAAGTGAAGAATTCTTGCGCGACTTGTGTAGACGCGGGCGTTGAACAACCAGCGGCACATTCCTCTCGGCACAGCACGTCTGAACGAAGAACTCATCCCCGTCCTATTCTGCGCCACGCAGCCCATAGTTGAAGTGAACGGCGGTAAGCCGGAGACGCCAGGATTGTCGCAGTCGATCGAGGAGCGATAACAGGGCGATGGAATCCGGCCCTCCGGATACAGCCACAAGCAGGTGCTGCCCTCGCCCAAACAAGTCTCGTTGCCGGGCGGTGCGCACGAACTCCTTGAGGAGCGCCGGTCGAGCGGCGCCGGCTCTCAAAGGCCGATTGATGGTCGTCCCGATATCCATGCTTACGTCACTTCCTGCGGTAAACGCTGGAGACTCATCCGCGCCTGAGCCACATCACGCGCGATCTGCTTCGACAATTCCTCTGCCGAGACAAAGGCATGATCGTCGCGCAGGTGCGCGACAAACTGGACGGTGATGTCTTGTCCATACAGATCGCGGGTCTGATCGAAGAGATTGACTTCGATCAAACGCTCTCCCGCCCCGAACGTCGGCCTTGTCCCGATATAGGCAATTGCGTCGTAGGTTGTCTCGTCGTGCACGACTCGCGCAGCGTACACCCCGTCCGAAGGCAGAACCCGATCGGGCGGAATGCGCAGATTCGCCGTGGGCCAGCCGAGCTCCTGCCCTTTCTGCAACCCCTGCACCACCATACCCCTGATCCCGTAGGCCCGGCCCAACAAGCGCGCCGCTCGCTCCATATTTCCCGCTTGGATCAGCTGGCGAATCTTGGTGGAGCTGACGACGTCACCATCCTGCATCACCGGTGTAATCGCATGGACACGAAACGCAAACTGAGAACCAAACCGCACCAAGTCTGCCATCCGCCCAACCCGACCCTTGCCGAATGCGAAATGCTCGCCCACAAACAGCTCCTTGAGGGCCAAGGAGCGGTAGAGCACCCGTTCGGCAAACTCCTCCGGCGTCATCGCGGCAAAGGCGGGAGTGAAGTCCAAAAATACGACTTCATCGACACCCGCGGCTTCGAAACGAGCCAGTTTTTCCTCTGGACTGGTCAGGAATCGCAAGTCGACATGGGGCGCGAGAATCTTAACGGGATGGGGCTCGAAGGTCAGCACAAGCGCCGTCCCTCGTGCCTGGCGTGCCGTCTCGACGACGGTCGTCAGCAAAGATCGATGGCCGACATGATGGCCATCGAAATTGCCGATCGTGGCGACGGGATAGGCTCGTGGACGTCCATTGCCTAGCCCGCGCGTCACCTTCAACATGGTCGTCAGTGGAGCAGTCCTGCTGCGTCTTTGGCAAAGTAGGTGAGAATCAGGTCTGCCCCGGCCCGCTTGATCGCCAGCAGGGACTCCATCATGGCACGGGACTCATCGAGCCAACCGAGCTTGACCGCCGCCTTAATCATGCTGTATTCGCCGCTGACCTGATACGCCGCCACAGGCAGCAAGGTCCTGGCCCTGGCGGCAGCGATCACATCCAGATAGGGCAAGGCCGGTTTCACCATGACGATATCGGCCCCTTCCTCGATATCGAGTTCGATCTCGCGCAGCGCCTCACGGCCATTAGCCGGGTCCATTTGGTAGGACTGCCGATCGCCGAACTGCGGCGAGGAGAATGCCGCATCGCGAAACGGAGCATAAAAACAGGAAGCAAACTTGGCCGCATAGGCCATGATCGGCAATTCGGAAAATCCCGCCTGGTCAAGTTCCGTTCGAATCGCCGCCACGCGGCCGTCCATCATATCGGACGGCGCCACCATATCGGCTCCGGCTTGCGCATGAGTCCGTGCCATAGCACGGAGGCAGTCCAGAGTCTCGTCGTTCAAAATGCGCCCGTCTTTCACAATTCCACAGTGGCCATGACTCGTATATTCGTCGATACAGACGTCGGTGACGACCATGAGTCCTGGGACGTGGTCCTTCACCGCCTTCACCGCCCGTTGGACGATGCCGTTCGGATCGAATCCTGAGCTGCCTCGATCATCTTTTTTATCTGGAATCCCGAACAGCATGATGGCAGGGATTCCCAAGGCGGCGATCATCCCCGCCTCCTTGATCAACAGATCGACCGACAGTCTGAATTGTCCCGGCATCGAGGCGATCTCATCATGCCGATCCTTCCCTTCGACGACGAACAGGGGGTAGATGAAATCGGACGGCGAGAGCCTCGTCTCTCGCACCATTCGACGCAAGGACTCCTGCTGTCTCAGCCGTCTAAGTCGCTGAATTGGAAAGGCCACAGTGCCTACTTCCTGGGGAGATTCGTCAAAAAAACCACCAGATCGCGCACAGAAATCATCCCGACCAATTTGCCGTCCCGGGTCACGCCGAGATGGCGCACGTGCGCCTGCGCCATGAGATCGTTGGCGTCCAACAACGTCTTGCTCTCCTCGATCGTCAAAATCGGAGCAGACATGATCTGCTCCACATTCGTCTTCGCTGCATCATTGCCGGACGCCACGATGCGACGCATCATATCCGTATCCGTCAGGATGCCGATGATCTCCTTATCATTCGTGACGAAAAGGCTGCCGATCCCCCGATCCCGCATGACACGGGCCGCGGTCTGCGCATCCGTATCCCGCGTCACCGTTACAAACTTCTCCCGTGGAATCATGAACGATTTAACTGGAACCATGCCCCTGCCTCCCTTAGCTAATCTGTTCGTCCCCTGCTAGCCAGTCTCCACTCATGATGCGGAAACTGCGACACGTGCTCCCTCCCGAAAATACCGCGCAATAGCATCGGCCAATGCCGGAATCGTGTTCTCCGTGGGAAGAATCCCGACGGTCAGTCCGCACTCTTCAGCCGTTCGTGCCGTGATCGGCCCGATACAGGCGATCACCGTCTGTGCCACTGATTTCTGTGCGATCTCTCGCCCTCCGAGCAACTCCACAAAGTTTCTCACCGTAGAAGAACTCGTAAAGGTCACGACGGCAACTCGACCTGCTCCAAGCTGCTGGGTGAATGCGGCCGCATCCTTCGTGGGCGCGATCGTTCGGTAGACCGTCACAACATCGACTGTCGCGCCTAACTCTCGCAACTGCTCCGGCAATAACTCGCGCGCCACTTCGGCACGAGGGATCAACACACGACTGCCTCGTATGCCTCGCTCTGCCAACGACGCGATGACCCCTTCCGCTTGATACTCGGCCGGCACGACGTCGGGTCTGATACCGTAGCGCTCTACTTCATGAGCTGTGCGCGGGCCAATGGCGCAGACCTGGATCGCTCCAAACGCCCGAGCATCCTTCCCGGCCACACGAAGTCGCTCCATAAACGGCGTGACGCCATTGACGCTCGTAAATATAATCCATTGATAATCATGAAGCCGCGCAATCGCCTGATCGATCCCCTGCCAACTCGCCGGTGGGACAATCTGAATCGTGGGCAACTCAACCGGTTCGGCGCCGTAGGCTGTCAGCAACTGCGACAACTCCCGCGCCTGCTCTTGCGCTCTGGTCAGGACGACACGCTTCCCGAATAACGGCTTGGTCTCGAACCAATTGAGTTGCTCTCTCAATCCCACCACCTCACCGACAACAATCACTGTCGGCGGTTCTAGTTGGGCCGCCTCAGCTTTTTTCACGATGCTCTCCAGCGTTCCAATAATCGTCCGCTGATCGGATTTTGTTCCCCACCTAATTAACGCCACCGGCGTTTCAGGCGCCCGCCCTTCTGTCCGCAACCGATCGACGATAGCCGGGAGATTCTTCATGCCCATCATGAAGACGAGCGTCCCTGACGTACCGGCCAGCTTCGGCCAGTCCAGAAACGGCGCGGGCTTCGCGGGGTCTTCGTGCCCCGTCACGATCGTCACCGTCGAGGCCATCGTTCGATGGGTCACGGGAATCCCTGCATAGGCCGGCGCCGCCACAGCCGATGTCACCCCGGGAACAATCTCAAATTCGATTCCAGCCGCCGCAACCGCCTCGGCCTCTTCCCCCCCACGCCCAAAAACGAAAGGATCGCCTCCCTTCAGGCGAACCACCACCTGCCCCACTCTGGCTCGTTCGATCAGGAGCCGATTGATATCGGCTTGATCTTGATAGTGACCTCGCCCGCGCCGACCCACATACAATCGTTCAGCCGTCGGGGGCGCATACAGCAGCAATGTCGGATTCGCCAGGTAATCGTACAGGACGACATCCGCTTGCTCAAGGCATTCTTTCCCTTTCACGGTCAGAAGCCCCGGATCGCCCGGCCCAGCGCCGACTAGATAGACCTTTCCTTTTTCCATTCCAGTCCGTCTCGTCATGTGGTCCCATAGATGGCTTGCAAAATCTTGTCGCCTCCTCGTACACGCAAGCGCTCCGCCAATTGAGTGCCGATGGCTTCGGGATCCTGCGCACTCCCTTCCACCCGATCGCGAATAACTTCTTTCCCATCGACGCTGGCGACAAGCCCTTCCAACGTCACGCGCTGATCCGCCAACACCGCATGCGCCGCGATCGGAACTTGACAGCCGCCTTGGAGCCGGTGCAGCAACGCCCGTTCGGCCCGTACGGTCACATGCGTCGGGGCGTGGTCCAGGTCGCTCAAAAGGGAACGGATAAACACATCGTCAGCCCGCCCTTCGATGCCCAAAGCCCCCTGGCCAATTGCCGGCAAGCTGATTTCCGGCGCGAGATACTCGGTGATCTCATGGCCCCAGACCAATCGCCGCAGCCCGGCTGCAGCCAGAATAATCGCATCGTACTGTCCCTCGCGCAGTTTCCTGAGCCTGGTATCCAAATTCCCTCTCAACATCTCAATGCGCAAATCAGGTCGCTGGTGCAGTACCTGCGATTGGCGACGAAGACTGCTGGTCCCCACCCGTGCGCCATGCGGCAGATCCTTGAACAGGCAACCCGTCCTGCTGATAAGCGCATCCCGAGGATCTTCTCGCAACGGTACACACAGAATGGCCAATCCCTTCGGCAGCACCGTCGGCACATCCTTCATGCTATGTACTGCCAGGTCGATTTCCCCGGAGAGCAAAGCATCTTCGATTTCTTTGACAAAGAGACCCTTACCACCGATTTTCGCGAGGGGCACGTCGAGAATCTTGTCTCCCGACGTCTGGATTTTCAGCAGCGTGACGGTCACATGAGGCGCCAACGCTTGGAGCTGCGCCTGCACCCATGCACTCTGTTGCACCGCCAACTTACTGGTCCTGGTGCCGAGCACTACCGTCGATCGTTCGTGGCTCGTCTTCGCCATCGGTGCTTTCAACGGCCAGGCTCGTGATACGGAGTGCGAAAAGTCTCGCCCCGATCACGACCGGGCAGTTTCTCGGACTCCTCCCCGCTACGTTGCAAACCCGAGCCGGACCGGCTCTCGCCCATTAGACTCCGATAGGACGATGACACCAGCAGAAAACTGATCAATCCGAGAATCGACAGAAGATACACGATGATGTCCCACCGAAATCCCTCGCGCTCCCGGTAATCGAACCCGCAAGCCGGACAATCCGGCAACGTCTCATAACCCAAGTAGGCCTTGCGGCACTTGGGACAGGTAAACAGTTTCGGCCCCTTGTTGCCTTGCCCCACGCGTATGACCTCGCCGTCACATCCCCTTTGTCCCTGTTCTCCCCGCATCTTTCAGGCTCGTCCTCGGCGCCGCCTGCTCGCGCTCAGGCTCATCATCAAGGGCGGACGGCGCTCCGCCGCCTCCGGCCTCTAAAACGTCGCTGAGATTGAAGAATCGACGAGCCGCTTCAACAAAGGCGGCGCCATCGGACGACTGCACCTCGGACTTGAGCGTGACCATGGTGTTGTGGATCAACTTATTCACGATCGCTGCGGCCATCCCCTCGATCAATTCACGCTCCTGTTCCGAGAGGTTGGAGAGTCGCCCCAAGGCCTTCTCGACCTCGGCACGCTTGATGTCGTCCACGCGGGTACGGAGCGCAACGATAGTCGGCGTCACTTCGAGCGACTGCAGCCACTGGCGCAAAATCCCGACTTCATCGACGACCATATGCTCGGCTTTCTCAGCCTCGCTCAATCGCTCCGCACGATTTTGCTCCACCCGCTGCATCAAGTCGTCGATGTCGAACAAGAACGCATTGTCGATGTGCCGCACCGCGGGGTCGATGTTGCGCGGCACGGAAATGTCGATCAGGAAAATAGGACGATTCATCCGTTGCGTCACGGCACGCTGCACATCGTCGCTATTAATCAAGTAATGCGCGGCTCCCGTTGACACAAGGATGATATCCGCCGAGGCCATGTCGTCGCGAAACTGGTCGAACGCCACGGGTGTGCCATTGAATCGATCGGCCAATTCAACCGCATGTTGTGGCGTCCTGGTTGTCACGCGGACATGACGGACACCGTTGGCGATGAAATGCCGCGCCGCCAGCTTGGCCATTTCCCCCGCCCCGACCAACAACACCGTCTTATCCCGCAGATCCGAAAAAATCTTCTTGGCCAATTCGACCGCCGCGTAGCTCACCGAGACCGCCATCTCGGCAATTTTCGTTTCCGTCCGGACCCGCTTTGCCACGGAGATGGCTTTCTTCACCACCTTATTCAAGATCACGCCGGTCGTCTTATGCGTCAGGGCGATCTCGAAGGCATCTTTGAGCTGACCCAGAATCTGGGACTCGCCCACGATCATCGAATCCAGACTTGCGGCCACACGAAAGAGATGTGAGATGGCTCGATCTCCAGTATGCCAGTATAAATGGGGCGTCAGCTGTTCCGAGGAAAGCGACAGGTGAGCATCGGCCAGGAACTCCTGGATACGGCCGTAGCCTGGCTCGAGATCATCGACCACGGCATAGACCTCGACACGATTGCAGGTCGCCAATAAAACCCCTTCGTGCACCCCGGGGTAAGAACAGAGGCGCGCCAAGGCCTCTCCCATGCGGCTCTCGGGAATAGCGAGTTTCTCGCGGATTTCTACCGGGGCGGTCTTGTGGCTGAGACCGACGACCACAATATGCATCACGACACCGGTCCGTGACTTTTGAGCACCACGCCGATCAGCGTCAGAATGACGCCGGCAAATCCGATAATCGTCAGATAGGCCGCTCGCTTCGCTCTCCAGCCGACGGTCAGTCGTCCCACCAACACAATGAAGTAAAACAACCAGGTAATGAGCGCCCAGGTCTGCTCGGGATTCCAGCTCACATACGATCCGCGCGCAAACTCGGCGGAAATCGCCCCGGTGATAATGCCGAGAGTGAGCAGCGGGAATCCCGTCACAATGGACTGTTGATTCAAATCGTCCAGAAAATCGAGCGCGGGCAGCTTCGCGTAGAGATCGTTGAATCGTTTGGACTTGAGAAGTCCATCTTGAATCAGATACATCACACCCGCGACGAAGGCGACGGCGAACCCGACCGTGCCCAACATACTGAGCGTCACGTGAATCCAGAGTGTCCGAAACACCGGTTGAAGTGTGGGGGCAGTTTCAGGCAACGCGGCGGCCGACACCAGTGAGACCAGCGCCAGCGGCACGATGAACGAACCCAGTACATGCAGGCGATGACGGAACTCCACGGCCAAAAACACCAGGATCAGCATCCAGGAGAAAAATGAGAGTGCCTCATGGACGCTGGGAGGAGCTGCGTTATCCGCCCCGACCATTCGAGCCACCAACGCCGTCGTATGCGACGCGAAGCCAAGGGCGGTAATACCAAGCGAGACTTTCGATAGGACTTCGGCCCGCCGAGGGAGGTAGGCCAGAAAAGTAACGGTGGCGATAAAGTACAGCGCCATCGTCACCATAAAAAACACGGCGGCCATAGAGGTCTATCCTCTCAACTTTTCAGGACAATCGGCTGAGTAATTGGAGGGAGAATTATATCGATGCCGCATAA
>JBKJWE010000254.1:0-7103 GCA_046717045.1 Nitrospiraceae bacterium
GAATTAGGCCGGCCAAGCCAGACAGGTTCTCTCCAGCCACACCGACTAAACCGGCGCTCAATCGACGCGCATGACACCACGACCGGGACGTCCCTTGTGGCCTGCTATGAAGCCGGCGTGATCGTCCTCTCCTCTTCCGGCCGCATGCTTCATATGAACGGACAGGCCCGCACCCTCATGGCGTTGTTCGGCGAGGCCCATGAGCTGTGGCCGCACCTGGCCCCTGAATCGCTCCCCTCGATCCTCACGGAATTTTGCGGGGAGGTATTCGCACAACTCAACAGCCGCATCGAGGGTAACGACTGGGCGCAATTCGAAGTGCGACGAGTCTGCCACATGGTCACACCGCCGTTGTTGCTTCGCGGATTCGGCGTTCCATATTTGAGCCAGCAAGAACCGCGGATAATCCTCACGCTCCAGCCCGTTCCCCTCGACGCAGTGGCTCCCCTGCAACCCCATCACGCTGCCGGCATTCCGGTCTCTACCGTCGAACGCCGCGCAAATTCTTAAGCACATCGCCTGAGCAGTCCGACAAACGTCGGCCCGTGTCTTGACTCCGCACAGTGATCATGTTATTCGCACGAACGATGCTGTACGACACGCTTACGTCTGTGGACCGAACACGGACGCTGTTCTTCATAATCCTGGTCGCCGGCGCAACGGCTCTCTTGCCCACTTATCGCGCCCTCGCGGAGGACCCAGCCAAACCGTCGGATGCGGCGCCGGTGCCGTCCGTTGAAACACCGGAGGCGGTGCCCGCCGACACCGTCGAAGCAGATCCGTCGATCACATTGCGGGGATCGGTCTGGCGCACGAAGGCCGGCATCGTCTTTCTCAAGACTCCGGTCGGACTCTTGACACTCAGTTCCAAAACGACGCTCAAAGATCTGAAGGCCTCGCAAGACGTGAGCTTCTGGATGCACGAACGCCAGATGGTCGTCGAGATTCGTAAGAAAACAGATGGCTCGCTGGTGCATCGCTACCTCAGCGGCCCGATGACGCCGGGAACCGACGCCACGAAGACCCTGCGCTGGTGGACGCCTCAAGGTGAGGTGGCCACACATTTCGGCACGCAGGAAGAGCGGCTCGCGTCCTATCGCGAGGGCGATGCGCTGACCGTTGAAGTCGACGACGCGAATACCATCATCGGCGTACACGATCTGCAGTTCGACTTACAGATCGGCCAGGTTCCTCCCTCCGGATCCGATGCCTCCGTGCGGTTGTCCGGAACCGTCTCCAAACTGAAATCCAATTTCGTGTTTGTCAGGACCCCGGTCGGCGTCGTCATGGTCAATGCCAAGATCGGCCTGCCTCACGTGAAAGTCGGACAACCGATGACGTTGCACATCGACCATGCACGGGTGGCCGTCGAGCTCGGCCCCGCCAAGCCGACTGCACCTCGAGCCTCTGCAACGCAGCCCGGTAGTACTTCGCCGATGCCCTAGCCCGCCCACGATGGCTTGACACTCTTCCGCCAATCTCCCTAGACTCCGCGCCACGCATGCGACAGTCCACTGCCAAACGCCCGAAGCCGGCGCCTGCACAAGACCTGAACGGATTCGACCGTCTGTATCGCGACCATGTCGACCTCGTCTATCGGTATGCGCACCGCCTGTGCGGAGAAGTCGAAGCGGCGAAAGATCTCGTGCAGGAGACATTTCTTAACGCCTATAAAGGATTCAACAGTTTCCGCGGCGACGCGCAGGTCTCGACCTGGCTCTACACCATCGCCTCGCGGGCCTGCCTGCGCATGCGCCGTAAACGCAAGGGAGAACCAGAACGGGAACTCTCGTTGGACGAGTTCGTCCCCACCTCTAACGGCGAGTTTCGCCTCCAGATCCCTATGGAGGGGCTCACGCCGGAAGAAGCCCTGCAGAACAAGGAACTTCGGAACGCGCTCGATCACGCGATCGACAAGTTGCCCAAAAAATATCGGATGGCGCTCGTGCTCCGGGATATGGAAGGGTTGAGCGCGAAAGACGTCGGGGCTATCATGGGATTGAACGAACGGGCGGTCAAATCGCGCCTGCACCGAGCCCGCTTGTTCGTTCGCCGCGAACTCAGCGCCAGAGGCATTACGCAGACAGATCATAGCGAACCCCGCCCTGCAAACGAGTCGAGAGGATCGCAGACATGACCAAGAAAACAGCAGCGCGTACGAAACCCTCGACGCGGTCGACACCGCCACATACGCATAAGCCAGGTCGTTGCCTGGATCTGCTCAAGCAATTGTCGGCCTACATCGACGACGAGCTCCCCTCGGACATCTGTCGAGAAGTTCGCCGCCACGTCGGCGCCTGTCCCAATTGCGAAACCTTTATTGCCTCGCTACGGCACACCGTCACCTTGTGTCGCCATCGACCGACTCCACCTCTCACCTCCACTGACCGAGCCGCGCTTCGAGACGCCGTCTTACAGGCCGCGCAGACCAGATAACAGCCGTAACCACGCCGTCGAACCCTTCGGCTAAAATCGGCTCCCCTGGCCCCTTCCAGATCGCCGAATCGTCATGCTAGAGTGTGTGTCTTTATGACTTCTTTGCCAACGAGGGACCCGTGATCGCCATATTTACGTCATCGTATCATCGACTCACTATTTGGGTGTTCTACGGAACGCTGTCGCTCCTGACCGCAGTCTTCCTTACAGAGCCCGCACCGGCAACAGCCGCAGGGACTCCCAAGAAACCGAAATCGTCAGAGAGCTCGGCTGTGGCCACGGCACGACAGTATGTCGAAGCGCTCTCGCATGGCGATAAAGTGGCGACGGCAAAACTCGATTTTGCCTGTCTGTATCCGCTCGTCGCCGCCAGCCCGTCCGGCCTGAAATCGTATCCCGCCGACTCGGATGCTCCCTCTGAATCCTGCTGGCAAGGCCTGAAAGCGGCGCATGCCCCCCCGCTGGTCCGAAGCGATATCGGCATGGAAGTGTTGTGGCCCAGTCAGGGCCATCTCGTCTTTTTCAGTGAAGAGCTCTCTCACTATCCCGCCTCGGCCTTCGTGAGTGAGTACCTGGGGCTGTCGCCGCCCGGCACCGGCCTCCATGTTCGCGCCGGGAGCAGCACCTCGCTCCCTTCCGCCTCGTTCCGGCTTCGACCTAACGGCCGGATCATCTCCGTACCCACGACCTTGGTGAAACTGGTCATCACTTATCAGGATCCGCTGACCGCGCCGCTGACCTACGCTGCCGGTTCATACAAGTGGACCAGCACGATCAAGAGGGCCAGGCGCGCGGTGAAGGAAGTCACGACGCAGTGGATCATCCTCTCGGGACTGAAGAAGCATGGCTTCCCAGGCGATACGGCCGTTGTAAACCTTCCGGTGACGAGCGGCGCCGTTGATGCGGGCGGGGTGCAGGAACAGATTCCCTTCGCCACGGAGACCAGCCGCGCTCTCGCCGACTCGCTGGTCTGGTGGGGTCCTGCGGATGCCCCGGGACTCTTGATCGCCGCCGCCGCCCGCGCCGCCACGTTCCCGGAGTTGCGCGATCGTGTCGCCATGTTGAATCGCGTGCTGATCATCGATCCCAATCAGCCCGACGCCCTCATGGTGCTGAGCCGGCACCTCTATGCCGTTGTGCTCCAGGATGCCGCGGCCAAGCATAAACTGATCGTGAAAGATCCGGCGCTCTCCTTGGTCGTGAATGAACACTATTGGAACATCTACGCCCAATCAGTTCGCATGGACCTGTCGAACAGCATGGAGATGGGCGGGTTCGACAAGCCGACGACCGCCGACTATCTGTACCGATTGATCTCAGCTTTGCGGACCCTGGCCCTCGTGCGACCGGAGCAACTGGATACGCGTTTCCGATTGGGCGTCGCCTATCGTTGGAACAACGACCAAGACATCTCGATCGCAACCCATGCTGCGCTGGTCAAGGACGTTCCGGCGGAGCGAAAGGCCGGCAAAGCCGAAGCCCTGCTGCAGTTGGCCTGGTCGCGCATCAACAAGGTGGCCTGGAATAGAATTCTCGATGACCTCGACATTCGTGAGGCCTACGGCGAAGCCGATGAGGCGCTCCGACTCGCCGATCTCCCGCTCGACAAGTTTCTCGCCGAGTACACCAAGGGCTACAGCCTGCTGTTCACTCCGAACCGAGACAATAAGATCATTCTCGAACGACTCACGGAAGCCAAACGCTGGTTTGTCGAGGTCCCCGGGCAAACAGAGGAGATCTGGCGCTTCTTCATCGAAGCCGAATCCTTGAAATCCGTCCTCGACGCCGATCCGATCTTTCAACCCTTGCTGGCTTCAGCGGACGAGAAGACATCGTAGATATCGTTTCCTGTCTGGTGCGATCTCTCGTGAGGCAGGATGGTCAGGCTGAACTCTCGCAGCAATGATCTGCGCTTCCCACCGGTGGAGTCGGCCTCCCCTGAGGGTTTGCTCGCCATCGGAGGCGATCTGCGTCCAGAGCGATTACTCGAAGCCTACCGCCACGGCATTTTCCCTTGGTATAGCCACGATCAGCCCATCTTGTGGTGGTCGCCCAATCCGCGTGCCGTGCTCTTTCCAGCCAATCTCCACATCTCGCTCAGCCTGAAGAGAAGCCTTCGCCCCGGCCTCTTCAGCGTGACGATCGACACCTGCTTTCGAGACGTGATGCAGCAGTGCGCAAAACCAAGACCGCAATATCAAGACGGCAGCACCTGGATCACCAATGAAATGGTTGAGGCCTATGTACGGCTCCATGAACTCGGCTATGCCCACTCTGTTGAAACGTGGAAGAGAGGAGAATTGGTGGGCTGACTCTATGGCGTCGCGCTCGGCGGTGCGTACTTCGCTGAATCGATGTTCACCCGTGTATCCGACGCATCGAAAGTGGCCCTGGTATCACTCGTCCGACAACTGCAGGCCTGGGGATTTCGTCTGATGGATTGCCAGCAATCTTCACCCCACGTCACAGCCCTAGGCGCCGAAGCCATCCCCCGCCGCGACTTCCTCGATCACCTCGCCGCAGCTCTCACTCTGCCAGACCGCATCGGGCGCTGGAGACTTGACTTACCCTCAGCGACTGGGGAGATGGATCATCTCTAGAATACTCCGCCAAATTTATAGACAATTCGAACAGCACAGCTCGCGCCAGGAGAAGGCTCAAAGGACATCTTGAAGTCCTCGTTGTACCATTCTCCTATTCTGGCATATGACACTGGCGTTACCTTTTCTCCAGCCACAAACGTGACTTCTTTTATCTCAATGTCAAAAATATCACTCTTGATCGTAAGAGACCCCCGCTCTATCCAGCCACCTATGTATACCTCCAGGCCATCAACGATTGAGATTTGTTTTAACAGTGGCAAGACAGGGAATGAATACTGACTATTTCGTGGACCGTCGCATCGGTACAATTGGGAGCTCTTGTACTCGTTCCGATAGTCCCACCAAGACAAGCCAATAAGGCACACGCCTAAGAAGATCGCTAACCATCCTTTAGCGCTCATGGTCGTCTCCATGCGTGAACGCTTACCCAGCCTCGAGATTCCGTCGCAACTACGCGAACGGAAAGTGTCGTTCCACGGGACGTGACTCGTCCTTGTGGGTGGCGCCAACCTGGGAGCCCGTCCGCCTCGGATTTAAGCTCTCTTGGTAGGGCGGCCTGACTGGTCTCCAACTGCGCGCATGCAACGAGCACCGTCCAAAGTGTCAACCTTCGATGGATCTTGCGTGCGCGTTGCGCGAGCACAGAAGACCAACAGGCTGCCCTATTTCTTCCCCATCTTCGCCAACTCCGAAAAATAATGCGCGAACGCTTTCATTCCGCTGGAGGCCTGGCCCCAGTCGAAGTATTCGTTCGGCGCATGATAGCCATGTTCCGGCAAGCTCAGGCCCAAGAAGAGAATCGGCACCTTCCAGGCTTTCTGCATCGTGACAACGGCGCCGATTGATCCGCCTTCGCGGATGAACGCCGGTTCCCTGCCGAACCCTGCCTTTGCGGCCAGCTTCACCGCTTCGACATAGGGCCCATCAAACAATCCTTGGAACGGCTGAAGCCTCCCTTCTCGTTCCACTTTCACAGTGGGGTTCAACTTCGCCACATACTTTTTCAAGAGCTTAAACGCTTTCTCGGGCGTTTGCTTCGGGACAAGCCGCATGCTGACTTTGAGTTCGCCATGTCCCGGCACAATGGTTTTCACCCCCGGGCCATGGTAGCCGCCGGTCAAGCCGTGGATCTCAAAGGTCGGCGCAGCCCAGATGCGTCGCATGATCTCGGCCGGATCGTTCGTGCGCAAGCTCTGGAACCCGTAGGCCTCTTTGAATCGCTTCACTTGAAAACCGGACCTAAGAAAACTCTTGACCTCCACCTTCGTGGGCTCGATCACGTCCTTGTAGAACCCCGGAATCTTCACCTTGCCGGTCTTCGCATCGACGCAGGCTTGGACCACTTCCATGAGTTCTGCCAGTGGATTGCGCGCCGCACCGCCGGTCACACCGGAATGCGCATCCTTACTGCCGGTTCGAAGTGTCAGCCTCGCACCAAGCAGTCCGCGCAAACCGTAGGGCATCGCCGGGCGGCCCTTCGCAATCCAAATTGTGTCGGATACAACCACTGAGTCCGGCCTTGGGATCGCTTCACGATTCTTCAAGCCTGCGGCAAAGTGCGGGCTGCCGATTTCTTCTTCGAGCTCCCACAAGAAACGAATGTTAATTGGTATCCCTTGTTCGATGGCGTAGCGTGCGCCCAACAACGCCGAGAGTGCAGGGCCCTTGTCGTCCGTTGCGCCGCGGCCCCGATAGACGCCATCTTCGTTTCTAAATGCAAACGGATCCTGCTTCCACTCCGGCTCTTGAGCCGGCTGCACATCCATGTGATTGTAGATGGTCACGGTGGGATAGTTCGCACCGGTCGTCCAACCGCCGGAGAGGATGGGATAGCCGCCGGTCTCGACGATCCGAGCCTCCGCGCCCAGATGCGAGAGGACTTGCTGAGCCCACTCTGCCTGGCGCCGGATGTCCGTCGCCTTTGACGGGTCCATACTGATCGAGGGAATCTCCACCGCCTGGCCGAGGAGTTCTTCAAACTGTCGGCGGCTGTCTGCGACGTAGCGATCAAGGTGCGGTCGATCGATCATGGAGAGTGCTCCAAAAAGATCCGCGGATTATAAC
>JBKJWE010000255.1:0-5124 GCA_046717045.1 Nitrospiraceae bacterium
GGATGAGAGTGAGCGACCGCCCAAGGCGAAACGGGTTGCGCGAAGGCACGGCAAGTAAGCCCACATCACTCATGATGGTTCGTCACGAAACCGCCAAGACGCCGGATGAGACGGGCGCGTGGAGCCATGGGGACTGACACCCTTCTCCACGTTGGGCGTGGTGTCCGTCCCCGTGCGAGCCGGGGACAGGCACCGTCAGGGACGACGGAGCCAGTCCCGAACAGTACGCTGAGGTCGCGAGGGGCGAGCCCGCCCGCTGGCATGTTGCGAAGCTGGATGACAGCTTGTCTCGGCGGCGTATCGGCGGTTGCAGTAGAAGCGCTCATGAGTGATGTGGGCTAACATGGGATCCCGCCACCAGGCTCGCGAGCGGGCACTGCAAATCCTGTTTCAATACGACATCCACGGCAAGCCGGGGTTCTGGCTGGACGAATTTTGGAAGCCGCTCAAGGATAGCCAGGAATCGAGGATGTTTGCCGAGCGTTTGGTGGCAGGTGTGCTCGACAAAAAGAAGGAGTTGGACGAGTTGATCGGGAAGCAGGCGACGAATTGGAAAGTGAGTCGCATGCAAATCGTCGACCGGAACATCCTGCGCATCGGGACCTATGAACTTCTCTGGCTCGACGAGGTGCCGGCCAAAGTGACGATGAACGAAGCGATCGAACTGGCAAAAGACTTCGGCGATGACGAGGCAGCCAAGTTCGTGAACGGCATTCTGGATAAGGTGCTGACGACCGAACCGAGACTTGAGGCCAAGCGCAAGGAACCGTCAGGGGTAAAGGGTAAGGGGTAGCATGATCGATCGGTATTCCAGGCCAGCGATGAAGGCCCTCTGGGATCTCAAGCACAAATACGAGATCTGGCTTGAAGTCGAGTTGCAGGCCTGCGCGGCGTTCGAGAAGGCCGGGCAGATTCCGCGCGGGACCTCGGCCAAGATTCGTAAGAAGGTAAAAATCAACGTCGATCGGATCGCCGAGATCGAGAAGGTGACGAAGAACGATGTGATCGCGTTTCTCGAATCGCTGATGGACTCGGTCGGGCCTGAGCATCGCTTTCTCCATAAAGGCCTGACCTCTTCGGACATCGTCGATACGTCGCTCGCGGTGCAGATGACCGAGGCACTCGACATGATTCTTGAAGACCTCGACGAACTCTTGGCCGTACTGAAAAGGCGGGCGCTGCAGCACAAGCACACGGTGATGGTCGGGCGTTCGCACGGGATTCATGGCGAGCCGATTTCGTTCGGCTTCAAGCTGGCCATCTGGTACGAGGAGGCGCAGCGGCACAAGGCGCGATTGCACCACGTGCGCGACGAAATTGCCGTGGGAAAATTATCCGGCGCGATGGGCACATTCGCGCATCAAGGACCTGAGATCGAAGAGTATGTCTGTGCCAAGCTCGGCCTGAAGCCCGACCCGGTTTCCAATCAAGTCGTGCAACGGGACCGCCATGCCTCGTATGTGACGGCACTGGCATTGCTGGCTGCCACCATCGAAAAGATCGCCACAGAGGTTCGCCATCTTCAGCGGACTGAAGTGCTCGAAGCCGAAGAGTATTTTTCGGAAGGCCAAAAGGGTTCGTCGGCCATGCCGCACAAGCGGAATCCGATCGTCTCTGAAAACCTTTGCGGGCTGGCGCGTGTGGTGCGGGCGAACAGTCTGGCCGCGATGGAAAACGTCGCGCTCTGGCATGAGCGTGACATCAGTCATTCGTCCGTGGAGCGGGTCATCATGCCTGACAGCACAATCCTCATGGATTTCATGTTGGCGCGCATGACCGATCTGATCAAGCGTCTGGTGGTGTATCCTGCCAACATGAAGCGGAATCTCGATCTGACGGGCGGGCTGGTCTATTCACAACGGTTGCTGCTGCTGCTGATCGACAAGGGCGCGCAGCGGAAAGAATCATACGAAGCCGTCCAGCAGAATGCGATGGCTTCCTGGAAAGGCGCAGGCGGGCTGCAGTCGTTGGCTGAAAAGGATCCCTTCATCTCCAAGCATCTGAAGGCCGGCGAGATCAAAGCCTGTTTCAATCCGAAGTATCATCTTCGGCACCTGGATCAGATCTATCGGCGCGTGTTCGGAACAGCGAAAGGAACGTCGCGATGAGAATTGGAGTGCCTGTGCTTGGAGTAGTTGCTGTCCTGTTGGGTTTGTCCTCTGTGCCGACCGTCTTGGCGGCGGATCGTGACAAGCTGCTGAGCGAGCCCGGGGTCTACGGTACCTTTGCGGCGTTTAGTCTGGATTCGGACTGGGCGAAGAAAGATCTGGCGACGCGTATCGCACATGTGACGGTGTTGAAGGGGGTGGTGGAACAGCATCGGGAGAAAGTGGCGATCGATCTGTATCTGATGCGCGGGCTATCCGATCATGCCGATCTGATGTTTCGGGTCCATGCGGCTGAGCTACGGGATACGCAAGAATTTCTCCTGGATCTGCAGAGCAGCCTCTTTGGCAGGCACCTCAAGACAGCCGGCATCATGCACGGACTTACCAAGAAGGCCAATTATGTGCCGGGGTTTTCTGAGCAAATGAAGGCCGATCTCAAGGCGGCCAGCGAGCCGGGGCCGAAACCGTATGCGATCGTCATTCCGATCAGGAAGAACGCCGACTGGTGGGCGCTCGATCAGGAGAAACGGGCCGCGATGATGAAGGAACATACGGAAGCCTCGCTGCCCTATCATAAGACCGTCAAGCGAAAACTTTATCACTCCAGCGGCCTCGACGATCTGGATTTCATTACCTACTTCGAAACGTCCAAGCTCGAAGACTTTCACAGCCTCATTCTGTCCTTGGAGAAGGTGAAGGAGTTCCAGTACACCAGACGATTCGGGCATCCGACCTTGATGGGGACCGCGAGGTCGTTGGAGGAGTTAATCGAAACCCTGGTTCAGTAGCCGGAGCGCGACCCATGATGACGACAGGCACTATGCTCTATGAAGGTAAGGCGAAGAAGATCTTCGCCACCGACCAGCCTGACCAGATCGTCCAGTACTTCAAAGACGACGCGACGGCGTTCAACGCACAGAAGCGCGGGACCATCCTCGAAAAGGGCGTGATCAACAACAAGGTCTCGGAACGCCTGTTCAAACTCGTCGAACAAGGCGGGGTGCCGACACATTTCGTCCAGCGGCTCAGCGACCGGGAAATGCTCACGAAGAAAGTCTCAATCGTGCCGGTCGAAGTGGTGGTACGGAACGTCGTGGCAGGGAGTTTAGCCAAGAGGCTGGGACTGAGAGAAGGAGATACCATCGAGCCGGCGATCGTCGAGTGGTACTACAAGAACGATGCGCTGGGCGATCCGTTGATTGCCGACGACCATATCCGATTGATGAAGCTCGCGACCACGGAGCAGATGGCCGAGATCAAGGGGATGGCGTTGACCGTGAATCGTTTGTTGCAGCCATTCTTCCGTGAGCGACAGATGATTCTCGTCGATTTCAAGCTCGAGTTCGGGATGCATAACGGCAAACTGATCCTGGCCGATGAGATTTCGCCGGATACCTGTCGATTCTGGGATATGACGACGAAGGAGTCGATGGATAAGGATCGGTTTAGGAAGGATTTGGGGAAGATTGAAGAGGCGTATCAAGAGGTGTTAAAGCGGGTGTGCGGATAGAGGAGGGCGGAGCCATGCTGCCGTTCGCTTCAGAACCACTCGGAGCGACCCTTTCGGACTCGGCCTGGCGGAAGCCTTCGGAAATTCTCTCGCAGACTCGGTCAGTTTCCGCCTTCCTTCCTGGCCGAGTCTCGATGGGGCCCCGCTCCTCCTGGCCAATTCCGCTCATGGCAGCATGGCTCCGCGTGGAAGCTTCCCCAAATCCTTGAGGGAAGAAGGGAGTAGGGGAAAGGAAAGAGGATGCTGCGGGCGTATTTGAATTATGGGCTGGTGGCGGCGGTGCTGGTCTGGGCGGCGGTTGTGGGGATGATGGCCTACCGGCTGGATGATTCACCGTGGCGATGGGTGTTTGTCGGGCTGGTGTTTGCCGGCGGGCTGACAGTCGGTGGGATTTTCTGCATCCGGAAATATATCGATAGCCTCACCAAGGAATCTGAAGGAACAGGTCTCTGATGACGAGACGAGTGCTGGTACTGCGTATCGGGGGTTAAAGCCACATAGTCATTCGTTTTAGAGAAAATGCAGATTTAGATGGAGGCAATATGGAGCTGAAAGAGCTACAAAGGCATTGGAATATGTTTGGAAAGCGGGATCCTCTGTGGGCCATTGCCACATGGGAGGACAAGAAGGGCAATAAATGGAATCCGGATGAGTTCTTTGAAACAGGAAAGCAAGAGATCAAGGACGTGATGCAATATGTCGAGAAGTTGGGCGTACTTCAGCGACGCGGACGGGCGCTCGATTTTGGTTGCGGGGTGGGGCGGCTTACGCAGGCGCTGGCCAACTCTTTTGATGAAGTAGTGGGAATCGACATCGCGCCCTCCATGGTGAAGCTAGCCAAAAAATATAACCGATTTGGCGCACGGTGCGTATATTACGTCAACTGCGAAGCCAATCTGCTACTCTTCCCGGATCGGGAGTTTCATTTTATTTACAGCAATATTGTGCTTCAGCACATGAAGCCTGAATACGCGAAATCCTACATTAAGGAATTCCTGCGTGTGCTCAAACCTCAAGGCGTCCTGATTTTCCAATTACCCAGCAGACAGTTGCCACCCCCTCGGCGTGCTGAGACTTCGAATGAGGCAGGGCGTAACTCGTCGCCCATCATGAAGTCCGTTGGGGTCAAAGGGTTTATAAAACGGCACGTCCCGGAGCTGTTTTGGAGATGGTATGTAAATCGCAAATACGCTGTCCGTGGGCCCATTATGGAGGGGTATGGTATCGAGAGATCTGAAGTCGAAGAGTTCCTGAGGAACAATGGTGCGCACATCGTCGATGTGGTGGAGGACGGTTTCGCTGGAGAGACTTGGGAAGGGTTTCGATATTGCGTAACCAAAAGCTGAGCGTTGTGGGGTAAAGCGAGAGCAATAATCATGAAAGCCAAAATCCACGTGACATTGAAGCAAGGGATTCTCGACCCTCAAGGGAAAGCGATTGAGCACGCACTCGATTCGCTGGGGTTCAAGAATGCGGGCAATGTGCGAGTCGGGAAGTACATGGAAG
>JBKJWE010000256.1:0-2916 GCA_046717045.1 Nitrospiraceae bacterium
CTACTATCTTGTAAATCGTCAGATCTTGCGGGTTCCCTTTGATCTTTGCGTCGTCTTGTTTCATAGTAGGGGACGGTCCTGCCAAACCCTGATGACTGACGCTCCATCACATCCTCTCCGCGGTCTCCTCATAGCGCAGTTTTGCGGCGCGTTCAACGACAACGCCTGGAAGCTGATGGTGGCCCTTTTGGGCATCCGACAACTCGCCGCGACGATCGCTCCCGGGCCCGGATTCGAAACTGTCTCCCAGACTCAGACCACCCTCGCGTTTGTCGTCTTTACGCTCCCCCTCGCGCTCGTGTCCCTCGTCGCAGGAGTCCTGGCCGATCGCGTCAGCAAACGCACCGTCATCATCATGATGAAATCGGTGGAAGTGTTCTTGATGACACTGGCCACCGCAGCGCTTTGGATCAACCCGGCCGGCGGCATCCTGCCGCTGATCGTTCTCGGCGGCATGGGCATCCACAGCGCCCTCTTCAGCCCGGCGAAATACGGGATTTTGGCCGAACTCTTACCGCATGAACGATTGGCCGCCGGCAACGGGCAATTGGAAATGTGGACGTTCCTTGCCATTCTGACGGGAACCGCCGCGCCGGGCATTCTGTTGTCTTTGACCGGCGACTCGATCTGGCTGGCGCCCTGTCTTCTCACCTTCCTCGCGGTGGTCGGATTCGCTGCATCTTGGACGATCCCTTCCGTGCCCCCTGCACGAGCGGAGGGCGGCCTGTTCAATACTCTGCAGGGCGCCTGGGCCGCACTGGCGGCCGACCGCATGCTGCGCTTGGCCATCACCGGCGCGGTCTTTTTCTGGACAATCGCGAGCCTGTTTGCGCAAAACATTCTGGTCTATGCCAAAGCCGTCCTGGGCGTCTCGGACTGGCAATCGGGGCTCCCGCTCATGATGCTCTCGATCGGCATCGGCCTCGGCGCCAAACTCGTCGGCCGGCTGTCGCAGTCGAGAGTCGAATACGGCTTGATCCCGCTCGGCGCCAGCGGCGTGGCCATCATCCTGTCCGCACTGGGACTCTTCGCGCCGAGATTTGGAAACACCTTGGCCCTCATGGGCGTCCTCGGCCTTGCCAGCGCCTTGATCTTCGTGCCGTTAAATGCGCTGATCCAATGGCGCGCGCCCGACGCGCGTCGTGGGTCGGTCATCGCGTTTGAAAACGTCTGCGTGTTTACCGGCATTCTCCTGGGCTCCCTCGGCGCCGGAGCGCTGGCAAACTCCGGCATCTCGACCACCGGCATCTTCACCGCAACCGCGGCATTCACCGTCGCCGGCACGGCGTGGGCACTCTGGCTCCTTCCGGAAGCGCTGCTCCGGGTGATCTTGGTCATCTTCACCAATACCCTCTATCGCGTGCGGATTGTCGGACACGAACATGTTCCCCTGCAGGGGGGCGCGTTGCTGGTCCCCAACCACGTGTCGTTCATCGACGGCTTCCTGCTGATCGCCAGCCTCGACCGGCCGATCCGATTCGTCGTCGATTCGCACTATGCCGAACGGCCGGCCTTCAAACCCCTCATGAAAATGCTCGGCGTCATTCCGATCTCGTCTCATAGTGGACTTCGTGTAGTCCTGCGTGCGCTCCGCGAGGCCGGAGAAGCCTTGGACAACGGCGAGATCGTTTGTATCTTTCCGGAAGGCCAAATCACGAGAACGGGGACCCTACTCCCGTTTCGTCGAGGGTTCGAACGCATCACGAAAGGCCGGCGCGCCCCGATTGTTCCTGTTCATCTGGATCGTATCTGGGGCAGCATCTTCAGTTTCGACGGCGGAAAATTTCTCTGGAAATGGCCGGAACGGATTCCCTATCCCGTCACCGTGTCGTTCGGCGCGCCTCTGGCGCCGGACACACCGGCATCCGACCTCAGACAGGCCATTCGCGAACTCGGCGAGAAAGCCTGGCATCTCCGCAAATCGCACCGCCGCCCGCTGCATCGTGAATTTATCCGCGCCATGCGCCGACGGCCCTTCCGTTTCGTCATGGCGGATCAGACCCGGCCGCACGTGTCATCGCTTCAAGCTTTGATCGGATCGATTGTCCTCGCGCGGACGCTTCGTCCGCAGTGGAACGGCCAACGCCACGTCGGCATCCTCCTTCCGCCGACCGTTGCAGGGGCACTCGTCAACGTGGCCGCCCCGTTGTGCGGCAAGACCAGCGTCAATCTGAACTACACGGTCGGCAAGCCCGGCCTCGAAGCAGCCGTGCGCCAGGCAGAACTCCGCACGATCGTGACCAGCCGCGCCTTCGTAGAAAAGGCCAAGTTGGAGTTGCCGGACGGCCCGGCCATCATCTGGCTGGAAGACATGGCCAAGACAATCGGCGCCGGACAGAAATTCCTCGCCATGCTGCTTGCGCTCTGCGCCCCCGCGCGCGTCATCGAGCGAGCCTGCGGGCAGAGCCGCCCGCTGGGGGTGGATGATCTGGCCACCATCATCTTCAGCAGCGGGAGCACGGGTGAGCCGAAAGGCGTCATGCTCTCGCACTTCAGCATCGACGCCAATGCTCAGGGAGCCAGCCAAGTCCTGCATCTGTACCAACACGAACGAGTGCTTGGCATTCTTCCGTTCTTCCACTCATTCGGTTATCTCGTCTTCTGGTTCGTCATGTTCAACAACGCGGGCATGATTTTCCATCCCTCGCCGCTCGATGTGGCCGCCATCGGGGAACTCATCCGCCGCTACCGCGTGACGTTTCTCGTCACGACCCCGACGTTTCTGCAACTCTATCAGCGCCGATGCACGCCGGAGCAATTCAGTTCGCTGCGCGTCGTATTGACCGGCGCGGAAAAGTTGCCGACGCGACTCGCGCAATCGTTCAAAGATCAGTTTGGCATCGAGCCGATCGAAGGCTACGGCGTGACGGAGTGCGCGCCGGTCATCGCCGTCAACTGCCCGGACTTTCGCGCAGC
>JBKJWE010000257.1:0-5779 GCA_046717045.1 Nitrospiraceae bacterium
GTCAGTCCACTCTGACGGTTCCAGTCCTTCATGGCTCCCCAATGCAGACAAGTTTGGTCACTCGGCCGGGCTAGCCTGGTGGCGGCGGAAATATGCGCCGGGGATCTCGATCTCCGCCGCAGGGTCCAGATCGAACAGGGCCGACGACGCAAGGTCTATACGTTGACCCGAAAGGCGACGCTGCGCTAGAACAGGCGCGGAAAAACCTACGTGAACTTAGTGACGAAGTGATGGGTGAAGGGAAGGGCCATGCGAAGGGGTAGCCGTTACGTCGGGCTCGTCTTTACATTCACAATCTTGTGCGAGCTGCCATTCGCTCTCAATGCGATCGAATGGTTCCCATCCGACGAGGAAACCCAGAAGTATCGCAAAAGCTGGAACCCCCTGCCGCACGGTCCCATCTTCGTCACGATCGCCGACACGCTGCCCAAGGGACAGGTCTACGTCCGGCCATTTATCTATTCCCAAATCTCCCAGCATCAGTATGGCAACCAGCTTTCGTTCCCGTCCGGTCGGCAGAGCGGCCCCCATCTCTATTCCGTTCAACATCCCTATCTACAGGCCGGTTACGGTTTGTCTACGCATATCCAGCTCGGTGCGGCGATCTCGGCCAGCACGTTCTGGGTGAAGGACAGCGATGCGTTCAACCGGGGAGAGGGAGGACCATGGAAGACGAACACAGGGTTGGGCGACACCTCCCTCTACTTCAAGTATCGGGCGGTGATCCAAGATCCCGATACGTGGCGACCGACGATGACCTTTCATACCCAGCTCGGTTTGCCGACGGGCAAGTGGTTCACTGGAACGGAGAAGCCGCCGGGGGGGTTTGCGCCGGTCGGCCGTCTGCCGACAACCCAATTTGGCTCTCTGGCCGTCACCGAAGGTATCGTGCTACGCAAGAATGTGGAACCCTTTCGGGTCAACGCCGGCGTGTATTACACATATCATCCGCCGGGCAGCGACGGGGGCGACAACACCTACGTCGGTGACATCATCAATACCCGCCTAATCTTCGAACATATTTTAGATGAGAAGCACGGGCTGGCCTATAACTTAGAGTTCGTCGGGGTCCACAGTCTGCCGGGTCGGATAGACGGCCATAGCCTCAACCGGGGCCAGGTTCAGGGATCCAACCTTCTCGCGGCTGGACCAACCATTCAATGGCGGTTCGGCGACTCGAATTTCGTCGCCGCAGCTGGGGTCCTCTTCACCCTGGCCGGGCAGAACGCGTTGGATTCGATCTTTCCCAACTTCTCGCTCTTCTGGTATGGGAGCGAGACAGGAGAAGTCCTGATGCGGTAAGCGGAGGGTGGCTGGAACCTTCCTTGTGCGTGGTATCACTTTTCTCTTGTGGTAATCGGGTTGGAAGGAGGAAAGGATTGTCCGTCGGGCTAGGCTCGTAGAATTTCACTGATGTCTGCCCGTTCGGTCCGCCCAATATTGACCCACTGTTCGGCCATTGGAATGAGGGTCTGCACTCGTGCTTCGACCATCTCAAGCCATTGAGGCAGCGTCGAGGCCTTTCTGTAGGCGCTCACAAGTAGGAACGACCGAAGACCGTGGAGGAACATGGTCATCATTGAGGCTTGGACACGATTCGCCAGATCGTAAAGTGCATCAACTTCGCACACGATTGGATCGCGTTGAGAAGCGGTCACAGAATCGGTTGTCTCCTGACTTCGTAAGTTGTGAAGTGCTTGTATGATGACCGTAACCTGCCGGTTGACGTCTTCAAGAAATTGTTCATCAAGTCTATGTAACTCATTGATAATACGTTCGATTACCGATACGCCTATCTCTCCCGCCTCGTGTTCAGCCCTCAGGATGACCGCTTCCAAGACATCTCTGGTGGGCTGCACAGACCTCGCTCGAGCTTGCTGAAGTACACGTAAAGCTTTCAGAAGCGGTGGCTCGCTCGCCTCTGATGATGACTGAATGACTGGCTGCGGTGTGGCCACCTGTTGGCGGTTCGACAAAGAATGGGAGGATGGAGCCTCAATGGGCGAGTCCTCACCGTTAGGAAATTGCACGATAGGTTGTTCCGCGTGATCATTGGTCAGACGGTGAACGGCTGTGCTGATGCGTGCTAAGCCTTCATGGAGCCAGTTTAGCGCCGCCGCGGCTGGGTGCAGCTCCTGCCGTCGGACCTCATGCAGAATCGGCAAGAGGTTCGTGGCCATCTGTTCAATGGCCGATAGTTGAACGGTCGCCGCTGATTTCGCAAGATTGGTGATCCCCTGCAGAATGATACCGTAGAGCTCTGGTCGAACGGCTTGATTGTCCCCCTCGGTCAGCTTCTTCAGTGCCCTCTGAATCTGCGCCAGCCATTCGTGTGCTTCCAGGGCAAACAACCCCACGACTTCTTTTTCAAACGAGGCATTCACCAACTCTTGAACAGCCGTGCGTCGATGCGGCCACATCGTCTCCCCTTCGGAAAGGCTGTCGACACTTTGACGGACAGGCGCGACTGACTCCACCACCTCTTGAATCACATTCGCAATTGCATCAAGACTCTGCAGGAGGGCTGAAAACTGATCGGACACTGACGTCACCGGCTCGGCCTTTCTTCCAACTTGAGTTCGTATTGGAAATGATATACGCGCTTGAGTTCGTATTGGAAATGATATACGCGCGACATCGGGAGGCTCGACGGTCTCAATGATCGTCACCCGTGGTGACGTACTCAGATCGACTTGCCATGCTGCGAGGCCATCCGTCGGGCCTTCACCGATCAAGACCACCGGACGGAGTGGAAAGCGAGTATTGACACGGATCACTGTGCCCAGCTCACCGGTCGAGAGCCGGACCGAGGTTCCAATCGGATAGGCCGAGAGCTGTTCGACCAACGCCTTGATGACTACCCGCGGAAACGCCGTTCTCTCGACCACCACGAGCTCGCGCACGGCCTCGTGAGGAAGGAATCGGCGACGATAGGGACGGGGACTGACCAGTGCATCAAAGACATCCACGACACCGATGATTTGAGCGAATTCGTTGATCTGGCGACCCTTGAGTTTATTGGGGTAGCCTTGCCCATTCCACCGTTCGTGGGCCTGGCGGACTACCTCCGCCAGCCAGTCATGCGTCGTTCCGAGCTTCCGCAACGCTTGATAGCCCAGTTCGGGATGTTGCTCGATGAGCATGCGCTCTTCAGGAGTCAGGCGACCGGCTTTAGTAACCAGTGACTGCGGGACGGCAAGGAGGCCGATATCATGCACCAGCCCAGCCAGGGCCAGCCGTTCTAAATCCATCGCGCAATACCCGAGTCCTACCCCCACCTTCGTCGCCAAGATTCCGACATTGATCAGATTCGTGATCAATTGTGACCCGCTAGGTCCCGCGAGGGCTTCGACTACCAGCTGGTCACTCCGGCTAAGCGACTCCACAATATCCGACGCAAGCGACGACACTCTCTTCAAATCGAAGTATTCCTGCCGCTGAATCGCCGCCGCGATTCGCGTCAGTTGATCGACTGCACTCTGATACCATTGTGTTGATTGCTGGTCTATCATACGAGAGACCCGCGCTTCAAAGATTCGACTCATTCGCTGCTCTTTGTGAGCTTGTTCTGAGCAGAAAGCACAATAGAAATGGCCCCTCCTAAGTCTCCCTCCTTGAAGCCTTCTTTTTCATACCCGGAGATGTCGACCTCTCCCTTGGGGCTGCCATGACAGGCAAGGCATTGTTTGCTGTAAAACAGGGGGAGCATGACGCGAACACCACGACTATCAGCCAGCTGTTGCTCTACAATGTGATCTCCAACCCGGGGATGATTTTTCTGAACGCCGTAAAGGAGTTGCTCCTCCTGTTCATTCGGTTTGTTATTCGGGTTTCGCGGCTCGGTGCCGGGCGGGCCAATCTGCCGCAACTTTAAACCGGTGTCCTTCGAGAAGCTATGGGCCACCTGCGTTCCAAATGTCGCGGGGATGAAGCCTTTAAACCCGATCCCCTTCTTGTTGATGTCGGGTTGCACATCATGTACGGCTTTTTGCATGAAGAAGGCCAGCCGGAGGAGCAAGTGTTTGGCGGATTCCGGCATCGGCGCAACGGCAAGATTGTGCAGATCATGTCGAGTTCTTGTCTGAAACTCTTTCCTCAGTTGACCTTCAAAAACACTCGAGGAAAACCCTTTGTCCCCAATTCTGGGATTGTTGATCGTGGACTGTGCTCGTCCCACGACAACCCTTCCAGAATCCAAAAGAACGGCCAAAAGCCTGGCCGTTTCACTTAACTCCATCCTCTCCGCTGGGGATAGATCGTTGCCCTCTTTTGCGTCGAGCTCACTGACCAAGCGTGCTGGCGGCACGGAGTCGGTATGGCGGGTGTCGCGTGCAAATAGTTGATCTGTTCCGATACTTCCCAGAACGGGCTTTGGGGGTTCTTTGTTTTGGTCCGTATCCTCTGAGGGCCCGCTGACCGTAATACCTGGTATGGCCGAGAGATAGATAAGATAGAAGACGACCACTAAAACCACACTCAGCATGCCCACGGCGTACCGCGGCTGAAGCCTTCGTGCGGGCTGCGATCGGTTATAATCATTGAAAACAGCAATTGCCTCTTTCGCAATCCTGCCTGAAATGATCGCTTGCCGATATTCAAATCCTGTAATGAGCACGGCATCACAGAGAATGTTCAGTCTTCGTGGAATACCATTTGCGGATTTCACAATTCGATCGAGCGCTTGCTTTGAAAAGACAGCCCGTGGCTCTCTTCTCACCAGGCTGAGCCGGTGATCAATGTAGTCTTCACTCTCAGTTTTGGTGAGCGGTGCAATTCTTGCCCGAAGGACAATTCGCTCACGAACTTGGCGCAACTCATAGCGGTTGAGTAATGCGTCCAACTCTGGCTGGCCCACAAGGACCATCTGAATCAACTTCTCCGTTGCGGTTTCTAGGTTGGACAGCATGCGAATACTTTCCAACGTTTCGATAGGTATGTTCTGGGCTTCGTCGATAATGAGGACCACCGTGTGGTCATTGCGGTATTCGGCTATCAACACCTCGTGCAGTTGATTGAGCTTCTGTGTTGCAGGGCCAGCGACAGGTTCCGCGCTTAATTCTTTGAGAATGGTGGTGAGAAGACTGTCGAAACTGACCCTGGGATTGAGGATATAAATCGTTTTCTGTTTATTTGCATCGACTTTGGTGCGATAGGAGCGAAGTATTATGGTTTTGCCAACTCCCACCTCGCCAGTGATCGCGATGAACCCTTTACGTTGTCTAACGCCGTATTCAATGCACGCTAACGCTTCTTTATGATTTGGACTAAGGAAGAGAAAATCGAGGTCCGGGGTGTTTTGAAATGGCTCCGTGGTAAAACCGTAAAAACGGGTGTACATAGATCACCTCGACGATATGGCCATTGTTCTCATTTTCACGATTCGCACACGGACTAACGCAACTAGCGCGGTAAGGAGACCTTTATGGTAATCGGAAGAAAAGTCTGAGGGTTGAAGCAGCTCGTATCCATTGCAATCCCATAAAAGCTCACACCACCTGTCCAGCAGTGGCCATGGATCCCTGGTTTGCACAGGATTGAGCTCTCAGATCCAGTACATCACAAAGCCGAGCAACGAGAAGTATGTCTCTCTCCACGAAAAAATGATAGCCCGCTGTGAATACTAAGTATATATCCTATTCATTATGATTGACACGATGCTGCTTCGTTCGCTTTGCTTTGATCCCCAGCTCCTTTCTCTTGACGTCGATCATCCTACGGAGAAGTGTCAACAACTCGCCGGTGGGCCTTTCAAGATCGACATTGATACTAAAGAATTGTC
>JBKJWE010000258.1:0-3184 GCA_046717045.1 Nitrospiraceae bacterium
CCATCGACCCAATCATATAGAAATGGGTCGGACGATCGGCGATTTTTTGCGCCTCGCGCGAGGGGAACCCATTACAGATGATGACGGGTTGATCGGTCAGCAGCTCGAGCAACGCCGCCATCGCCATGGCCCGGCTCTGCATCGTGCCTTCTTCAGGCCTCATGGGTGCAACCCCTTTACCACACCTTTCGTGATGTTCAACGTTACAGGGATCCGTTTCTTCGTAAAGGTTTCTGCCACCCATTTGAGATCGTCGATGGCGGTCTTCTCGGTCAGAGTCCGATGCGGGATCTTCATCGTATCGAGAAACTGCGGCATGACTTCGCCCATCACAAGGTGTTCCGGCGCATCCTTCCCAAGATGCCCACGCCAAGACACAATGAGAATACAGGGCTGCTGATAGATATAGTTCAGCGAGATCAGGGTGTTCAGCGAGGTGCCGAGCCCGGAATTCTGCATCAACACAGCCGGGATCTTGCCGGCCATATAGGCTCCCGCTGCCATCGCCACCGCTTCGTCTTCGCGGACCGCCGGGGTATACAGCCGCCGCTCCATCAATTCAGCGATGATGCCGCCCAGGATGGAATCCGGCACGCCCGTAAAGAAATTCACCCCCATGTCTTGGAGGGCTTCGACGAATGCATCGCTTTCAATCATCGAGTTGTGTCCTTCATAAGAAAAGCGCGCGCATTATAAGCCAGGCCTCGACACATTCTCAAGGAAACAGCGCCGGAGCCGTTCTGCCGGTTGCGTCGCAGAAACGGCCATGGTAGCGTTCGATGATGCAGCGATACCGGCCTCTCCTCGCACTTGCACTCCTGCTTGCACTGCTGGCCGCCGGTTCTCCTCCGGCCCATGCGATTACGATGCAGAACGATCCAAAGGGTTTCCACAATATCGCATGGGGCAGCCCATTGGCCACTCGCGCAGATCTGGAAGTCACCAGGCCGGGATCGCACGTGAAGGAGTATCAAGTGAAGAACAGTCCGCCGTCGTTTGCCGGCGTGCAGGTCGAGAGTGTCCGCCTGCTGTCCGTAGACGAACAGTTCGCCCGTGTCACTATCCGCTATCAGGGCGATCCCGTGCACAAGAACATTATGGCCTATCTCGAACACGAATTCGGGCGGATCGAGCGCCTCCCCGGGCAGATGATGCGGGGCCTCAATCAGCAGTATAGTTGGAGAGGGACGGACACGGAGATCAACGTGACGTATCAGGCGAATACGGGACGCGGATTCATTTTCATCGACAGCCGGACCTTGGCGCCTCGGTTTAACGATATGCTTGGCGATACGGTGGACTAATATGCCCAGACCACACCAGCATCAGCGAGCGGGCCTGCGACGACTGCTCCTTTTGTGCATCAGCCTGGTCCTCCTGCATAGTGCCACGGCCTTGGCCGTGCCGATGGAGAACGACCCGAACGGATTTGAGGGCATTCCCTGGGGCGCGGCGTTCTCCGAAACGGCCGACTTTGCACTCGTGGAAAACAGTTCCCTCGTGAAGGGATATGAATTGAAAGCCGGTCCGCCGCGTCTGGGATCCGCTAGAGTCGACGCCATGCGGTTCCTCACCATCGAGAAACAATTCGCCCGAGTCACGATCCGTTACCACGGCAAGGAGACTCATCAGCAAATCGTGAATTATCTCCAATCGACCTATGGCCCGCTGGACCGAACGCCGGGGCAGTTTTCGAAGGGAACCGTCCAGCAACTCAACTGGCGCGGCTCCGACACGCAGATCATCCTAACCTATGACACACACACGGATCGAGGCATCATCTTTTTTGAGAATCCGCTCCTCGCCACAAGGATCGAAGCGGGGATGGCGCCGGAGTCCGATCTGGGCGGCGCCACGTACTGACCGCTTCTCGCTCGCCCGCAAATTTATCATTGACAACCGCCGCGCTCTTTCGCATCATGCGCCACAATGCATCACGCCACTACACTCCGTGCGCTGCTGAAAAAGCCAGGAGCCATCAGGATCGTCGGCGCGCACGACGCGCTGAGCGCCAAGCTGATCGAGCGGGCCGGTTTTGACGGGGTCTGGGCCAGCGGGTTCGCCATATCGGCCTCGCTCAAGTGCCTCCCCGATGCGAGCTTCATCGACTCCAGCGAACAATTGGGTGTTGAACGTCGGATGGCAGAAGCCATCGACATCCCGATCATCGCCGATTGCGACACGGGCTATGGCAACGCGTTGAACGTCATGCGCACGGTCAATGACCGAGAGCGGGCCGGCGTCGCCGCCATCTGTATCGAAGACAACGTCTACCCGAAGCGCTGCAGCTTCTATGCAGGCGTGCGCCGGGAATTGATTCCGATCGACGAACATTGCGGGAAGATCAAAGCGGCGAAAGCCGCGCAGACCGTCCCGGACTTCATGATCATCGCCCGGACCGAAGCCCTCATCGCCGGCTGGGGCAAAGAAGAAGCCCTTTCGCGCGCCGAAGCCTACGCCGAAGCCGGCGCCGATGCGGTGCTCATCCATTCCAAGTCCAAAACCTTCGACGAACTCAAGTCGGTCTACAAAGCCTTCTCCGGCCGTGTGCCGATCGTCGTCGTTCCGACGATTTTCGACCAGACCACGGCGGCCGAGATGGAAGACGCCGGGGTGAAGATCATCATCTACGCGAACCAGCCGGTGCGCGCGGCCATCCGCGGGATACGCGAGACGCTCGATCTGATCAAGAAGGACACCCGCCCGGGCGCGGCGAACGACCGCATCGTGACGCTGCCGGAAGTCTACGACATCGTCGGCGTGCCGCAAATGGAACAGGACGAGAAGGCGTTTCTTCCGGTCGGCAGCGAAAAGATCACTGCCGTCATCGCCGCTGCCGGATTTGAAAAGCAGCTGTTACCCTTGATTGAAGACAAGCCCAAGTGCCTGCTCGACATCAAAGGGAAAACGATCCTCGAGCGCCAAGTTGCCGCGCTGAATGAGTGCGATATTAAAGAGATCGCACTCGTCAGGGGCTACAAAAAAGAGGCGATCACGCTGCCGAACATTCGATACTACGATAACGACCGCTACGAAGAGACCGGCGAGCTGTTTTCCATCTTCTGCGCGGAAAGCGAGATGAAAGGCCGGACCATTCTCTTGTACGGCGACATCATTTTCGACAACACGATCCTTGAAAAGCTGCTAAAAAGCCCGGCCGATATTTCCTTGGTCGTGGATCTCG
>JBKJWE010000259.1:0-7593 GCA_046717045.1 Nitrospiraceae bacterium
GCTTTTGGCCTATTCCGGCATCGCCCAAATCGGCAACGTCCTGATCGGATTGGCCGCCGGCACCAAGATGGGGAATGACGCCATCCTGTTCTACCTGCTGACTTATTTGTTCGCTAATCTCGGGGCATTCGCCATCGTCATCGCCGTGGGTCAGGCCATCGGCAGCGAAGAAATTGACGACTACAGCGGCTTGGGCCGCCGATCCCCGTTCCTCGCATTTTCGATGCTGATCTTTTTGCTCTCATTGGCCGGCGTGCCGCCGCTGGCGGGTTTCATCGGCAAACTCTACATCTTCGTGGCAGCGGTCAAGGAAGGCCTCTACACGCTCATCACCGTCGGACTCATCAACGTCGTCATCTCCATGTATTACTACCTGATCATCGTCAAAAAGATGTACATCACGGAACCACGCGACCCCTCACCCGTCAGGGTCTCCGGTCCCATCAAGACAGTCCTGTACGTCGGGCTGGCCGGCACTCTTGTCATCGGTATCTATCCGCAGCCTTTCATCGATTGGGTCGTCTCGGCCACCATGATGTTCTCCAATCTTGGAGGGGCTACGGCCTCGATCCCGCTGGTTCTCGAACTCCCACCCTTTGGGAGCTGAGCCCCCAACCGCCGCTCGGTGAAGGGTTTCCATGCGATTCAGCTAAAATTTTCCTTGCAGGCTTCTTGAGCCCAGGGTACAGTTCGCAGAAGCTCTACGGATCTGTGTGTTCACTCCTCGTGCATTATGGAATCAGTCGCCCAGGATCCTCCAGCGCCACTCGTCCACTCTGAGCCGATTCTAAACGTCAATCCGGCGCCGCCGTCCAACACCCGTGGATTTGGCGCCTGGTCGATCGAGAAGCGTGTCCTCGCGGGGTTCGGTCTCGTCTTCGCCGGCATCATCGTGATCAGCGCCATTTCCTACCGCAATACCAGCAAGTTGATCCAGAACAGCCGTCTCGATACGAGGAGCCATGAACTGCTGCAACTGCTGGGATCGATCGGCGTAGCGGTCGACGCCGCCGAAAGCGGGCACCGCCGCTATCTCGTCACGGGAGAAGCCGCGTATCTTGCTACGCAGCGGACGATCGCCGGACAGATGCCCGAGTACCTCCGTTATCTCCATGAACTGACGAGCGACCTGCCCGAACAAGCAATGCACGTGGCTGCGCTCGAACGGCTCATCAGGCATCAGTTCGACGCGGAGGCGGGCGCCATCTCGCTACGCCAGAAAAAAGGGTACGAGGCGGTGCGCCATCTCGCGCTGGGGGGGGCGGCAAAGGAAGAACTAGAGGGCATCCACCGACTGATCGCCGACCTCGACGGCGCCGAGCAACGCGCGCTCCGCATGCGTGTGGTCGAATCCACGGCCAGCACCCGTAACACTATCGCCCTACTCGGTCTCGGTGCGCTGCTCCAGTTGGTGCTCTTAGGCTCCGTCTACTATCTGATTCATCACGATGTCACCGAGCGGCGACGCACGGCCGCGGAACTGCAGCGGCGAGGGGAATTGTTGCAGGCAGCCAATAAAGAACTCGAGGCCTTTAGTTATTCCGTCTCGCACGACCTCCGTGCCCCGTTGCGTCATATCGACGGCTATGCGTCGTTATTGTCCAAAACAGCCGGCGAGTCCCTGAACGAGAAGGCTCAGCGGTACCTTCAAACCATCTCGGACAGCGCGAAGCAAATGGGCCAGTTGATCGACGACCTGCTCGTCTTTTCCCGCATGGGCCGACAGGAAATGCTGCGGACCACCGTCCATCTGGATCAACTGGTCAAGACGGTCCTTCACGATTTACGTCTTGACTTGCAAGGCCGAACGATCTCCTGGACAATACATCCGTTACCCGAGGTCCTCGGCGACCCGGCGATGTTGCGCCAGGTGGTAATGAATTTGATTACGAATGCCTTGAAGTTCACGAAGCATCGGCCCGAAGCCGTGATTGAGGTCGGCAGCGCGCAGCGGACCGCGGGAGAAGTGGACATCTTCGTTCGGGACAATGGGGCCGGGTTCGACATGCAATACGCCAACAAATTGTTCGGCGTCTTCCAGCGCCTACATCGGAACGATGAATTCGAAGGGACCGGGATCGGGCTGGCAAACGTCCGGCGAATCATTCATCGCCATGGAGGGCGTACGTGGGCCGAGGGTACGATTGACCGCGGCGCGACTTTTTACTTTTCGCTTCCGATCAAGAGGACGTAACGATGACGACCGTGAAACCGATTCTCCTGGCAGAAGACAATCCGCGCGATGCCGAACTGGCGCTCGCCGCCATGGAGGAGCATCATATTGCCGATAAGGTCGTAGTCTGTCATGACGGCGCCGAGGTCCTGGACTACCTCTATTGTCGCGGCATCTTCAAGCACCGCGAGCAGGGTAACCCCGTCGTCGTGTTTCTCGATCTGAAGATGCCGAAGGTCGACGGCATCGAAGTGTTGAGGACGATCAAGAACGACGCGAGCCTGAAACCGATTCCCGTCGTCATGCTGACGTCGTCCCGAGAGGAGCGCGATCTCGCTCAAAGCTACGCCCTGGGGGCCAACGCGTACGTCGTGAAACCAGTCGAATTCCATCAGTTCATCCTGGCCGTCAAAGAACTCGGCGTCTTCTGGGGGGTTATCAACGAACCGCCGCCGGAAGGCAAAGACTCCACTCACTAGTCTCGCCACAGAGGTTGTGTGACAGCCCCGCTCCGCCTGCTACAGCTTGAAGATAATCGGGTCGACGCCGAACTCATCACGGCCACGTTGGCGGATGGAGGGCTCTCCTGTGAGACCCGCTGCGTCGACACGCGGCAGGATTTCGTGGCCGCCCTCAAAGCCGGCCGGATCGACTTGATCTTGGCGGACTATTCTATCCCGGGCTTCGACGGGATGACCGCGCTCACCCTCGCGCGCCAACATTGTCCGGACGTGCCCTTCCTGTTCGTCTCGGCGACCATCGGCGAAGAACTCGCCATCGACGCCATGCATCTTGGAGCTACGGATTATGTACTGAAGCAACGGCTCGGCCGGCTCGTACCATCCGTTCAGCGCGCCTTGCGCGAAGCGGCTGAACGGGCGGATCGGCAACGGGCGGAGGAAGCCCTCCGGCAGAGCGAGAAACAATTTCGTCAGGCTCAAAAGATGGAAGCGGTCGGACGCCTGGCCGGTGGCATCGCCCATGACTTCAACAATCTGCTGACCGTTATCATGGGCTACAGCCAAGTGCTCTCCACAGAGCTCGGTCCGCAGCATCCTCTCCGAAGCAAGATCGAAGAAACGCAGAAGGCCGGCGAGCGAGCGGCTACTCTCATCCGCCAGCTCCTGACGTTCAGCCGAAAACAATCGCTCGATCCGAAAGTCCTTTCGATCAACCAGACCGTCGCCAACCTTGAGAGTCTGCTGCGCAGGCTCATTGGTGAAGACATCCGCCTCATCACCAAGCTCGATCCGACGAATGGACGCCTGCGGGCCGATCAAGCCCAGCTCGAACAGGTCTTGGTCAATCTCGTTGTCAATTCGCGCGACGCCATGCCCAAAGGCGGGATCCTGACCGTCGAAACGGATCAGGTCGAACTGACTCGCAGCCCACTCTACCATCTTGAGCCTCTGCCGCCTGGCTCCTACGTGAAGTTATCCGTCAGTGATACCGGTTGCGGCATGGACCGTCAGACGCAATCCCATATCTTCGAACCGTTCTTTACGACGAAAGAAGAAGGGAAAGGCACTGGATTGGGCCTTTCCACCGTCTTCGGAATCGTCACCCAGTGCGGAGGCGGCATGGATGTGGCCAGCCGTGTCGGGCATGGCACAAAGTTCGATCTATATTTTCCAAGCATTGATTCAGATGTCCTCTCGCCGATGCCGGCCCAGAATCAGGGGCAGCCCAAGCGAGGGACCGAAACGATTCTTGTTGTGGAGGACGATCCCAGCGTGCGGACACTCGTGCGCGACGAGCTGCGGAAGCTCGGCTACCGTGTCGTGGAAGCCAAGAACGGCGTTGAAGCCTGCTTATTGGCGACACAACAGGCCGGCTCGATTGATCTGCTGTTGACCGACGTCGTCATGCCCGGGATGGGCGGGCGTGAGCTCGCGCAGCATCTGTCCGTCATCAAACCGGACCTCCGCATCCTCTATATATCCGGCTACACGGACGACGTGGGGATCATGGGTGGTCAAGACGAGGATTTGAGCAGTTTCTTGCAAAAACCCTTCACTCCGGAAGTGCTCGCCCACGCGGTTCGCGAGTTGCTCGACGCTCGCTCCCGCACCCAACGGGCGGGATCGAACCCGCAAACGGCGGCGTCTGAGCGGCACTGACTCATCGCGTGGGTTGACATCAGGGGGTTGCAGCTTCAATTGCCCCGCGCCCTGCATCCTTCTATACTCTCGTCCGAGAGTCCTATGCGACGCCGTTATTCCCACAACAGGTTGTCCCTATCCTTCCTCATTCGTTCCTCTGTAGTCGGTCTGTGTTGGTGGATCTTAGGCATCTCCGTTACTGCCTCCGCGCAAACGCTTTTGTGGGACCGATTGACTGAGGGATTGGCGGTGGCAATCTGGCATCCTCAGGACCAGTGCCCTGAGGTCCCCTCCTTCATCGTCATCGACATCGATCCGCAGCGCTATCGGTTTGCCGTCCATTCTTATCGGTCTGATGGATTTTTGTCTCCACCCGATATTCACCAATGGCAGGAACGGACCGGCCATGAGCTCGTCTTTAACGCCGGCTTGTTTCGAGAAGACTATTCCTACCTCGGTCTCCTGTACGCCAAGGGACAGTCACTTAGCGGGAAACGCCATACGACCTGGATGGGATTGTTTGTCGCGGAGCCGCTCGATTCGGCTTCGCCTTTAGCACAAGTGCTCGACCTGGCGATCGATCCCTTCGACGAGCGGCAACCGACGTATCACGAGGCGGCGCAATCGCTGATGCTCCTCGATCGGACAGGGAGCGTGCGCGTGCGACAGTCCGCCAAGCGTTCGCAGCAAACTGTCGTCTCGGAACACAGCAATGGCCACATCTGGCTGTTGAAGAGCTTGGATGCCGTATCGCTCTATGCGATCGGGCGCTGCGTTAGAGAAACATTTCCGGACATCAGGGAAGCGATGGCGATGGACGGAGGCTCTTCGTCAGATGTGGCTCTCAGCGCGCCACGAAGGCAGGCAGCCAGCAAGGCCGGCGGTTCCTATTCTTGGCTCACGTTACTCGACGACAGCTCAACGGCTCACATTGGATTGCCGGCCGTGATCGGGATCAGCTTGCGGGACGAGACGAAAACGACTCCACCGCTCAAAGACAAATCCCCTCGGCGTTAACAGAATTAAAATGGCTGCTGTTCTCACCCGCCCGGCCCCCGGCGAATGTTTTCCACCCACCCGGCCCACCGATTGCTTCGCAATCGATCACCCGAGACGCGCCGCTTCCCAAGCTTGGCCGCAGCAAGCGAAGAGGCTCATCGTACTTTGTCTCATACGCTGAGCCTCTAAGCGATGTGAGAATACCATCGAAGGCCGTTTCCCACATCCTGTTAGCGCCGGGCGGTTTCGATCGGATACCCGGCCTCTAACCAGGCATTCATACTGCCACTGACATTGTAGACATTCCGGTAGCCCAAATCGGCCAACGTTTCTGCGGCAATATTGCTCCGGTGGCCCGATTGGCAATAGACCACGATGTGTTCGTCCAGTTGCGCGCCAATCTCGCGGTGGCGCGTCTTGATCTCGCGGAAATCGATGTTCAGATCGGTGCCCGGGATAAAACCCTGGGCATGCTCTTCTGGCGAGCGGACATCGATTAAGATAAAACCCTTGGACGCCTTCGACGGGGCCTTGGTGAGGCCGGCTTCCAATTGTTGCACGGTCAGCAGATACGAATGGTGCGCCGACACGACCGTGACGAGTCCGAAAACGAGCAGCGCACTGAGAAGCAGCCTGGTGGTCGATTTCATGGTTACCCTCCTGTATTGTACGGTGAGGGAACGTCAAGGCCTCATCATCATAGGAAGAGCATGAACCGCTGGTCAAGAGTCGGCATCCTCGCAACCTGTCTGGCTCTCGCCGGTTGCGCAGAAGGCGCCAAGTTGATCCAAGACCGAGAGGGAGGGGGCGTCGTGGCCTATCCCTACAAAGGAGAGCAAGGCTCCCTGATTTCATCGTTCAGAAAAGACGCGCTGGCCCTCATGCAACAGAAGTGCGCCGGACACTATACGATCGTGCGGGAGGGAGAGACACAGGGCCGCTCGCGTGTCGCCGGGGCGGTCCAGGGTGGGCAGGAAGTAGTTCGGGAGCGGCGCTGGGGGATCGAATTTCACTGCAAGTAGCGACCTTGTCTTAGCTTGTTTGTTTTTGCTGTAAGATTAAATCCTCGATCGTCAGCAGACTGATCATCTTCACCCCTTCCTGCTCAACCTTGGCTCGCCCTTCTTGTTCTTTTCGGTCCACGATCACCAAGGCATGAGTCACTGTCAGCCCCGCTTGCCTGGCTGCGGCAATGGCTTTGAGCAGCGAGCCACCGCTTGTCAGCACATCGTCGACAATCACCGCTCGATCACCAGGCTTGACCACTCCTTCAATCAACTTCTTCAACCCGTGATCCTTCGGCTGTTTGCGAACGACAAACGTTCGCCAGTCTCGCTTCAGCCTCGCTGCGTAAGCGAAGTCTGAAATCGTCGTGGCGATCGAGATCGCGCCGATCTCCAATCCACCGAGACAATCCACCGCAACGCCGGCCAGCGCCTCATGGGCCAGCTGGCCGACAAGTCGACGCGCCGAAGCATGGGCCATCAACGCCCGGCAATCGACATAAAAAGGACTCGTCTGGCCTGAGGCCAGGATGAATCCCTTGTTTGGATCCCACTTGAAGGACTGTGTCTCGTGAAAGGCCCGGGCCAGTTCATCCAACGCCGGCATTATTTCACTCCTGCTTTTCGATACAGGGAATTGAGTAGAACTACTTGTGAGAAAAATCCATTTTCATTGACCTCATATTCAAACCGGGATAGGGTCGAAACGATGACTGGTATCCCTACGTAGATAGCAGACCACAAGAAGCCCGTCCAACACGAGGGCTAACATGAACCGCGCATCGCCGGTGGGCAGGTGGTAGGGAGTTGTTTGGGGGGAAGTGTACGCTCGACCTCGGGAGGGGGCAGCGGCTGTTCTGGATCCGGAGCTTGACCCACCGGTGTAGATTCTGGGCTGGCGCATCCTGAAAAAGACAGCAAGACGATGACAACCAGCAGCGATCGCAACATACAGTGACTCATAGACGTTGGGTACGTATGCGTAGTGAGCGATGAACTGTACACCACTTGCATAAGTACGGTCCAGCCCCTTGCAACAGCATCAAGCCCACAACCCGCGACAGCGTTAAATTCGATCTGGAGGACCCTGCATGCAAAGGGATTCCACTCCCGAGTATCGGCGAGTCAGCCAAATAGGACTGTTGGCACTGATGCTGGTGTGCTGCCTGCCCATGACTGGACAGAGCCAGGAGCCGTCACCGGGCGATGTTGTAGATTTGACCGCAGATCCATCCATGGCCCAACCAGTCCCGGAACCAACGGCTGGCACCGTAGTCGATCCGGGCATTCCGTCATCCGTCGGCCATCCTGAACC
>JBKJWE010000260.1:0-5991 GCA_046717045.1 Nitrospiraceae bacterium
CTTCATCCCGCAAATCGACTTGAGGATGGATCAAACCATCTAAAAAAGCGACCGCTCTGTTTAAGGAACGATTACGGTTTGGCAGGAAGAAGGCTTTGGCAAAAGAGGTCCACTGTTTTGCGAAAAAGAAAGAGCGCCGTATCTTGGGGAGAGGAGGCTAAAGCAGATTCGGCTGCACAACGAATCTGTGCAGAGGTGACGTCAAATCGGTGTGCCACAAAGATCGCATCATCCAAATCCAAATCAGTCCCCCGTCTCAGCTTCGCGATAATGAAATCGACCGGCGCCAGAAGCCTCACCCGCAGCTGAGCCTGGCGGACAAGGTCGGTTGCACGATCGCGATACCCTGGCGGCATCGCGACAATGGACCAGCCAGAGAAGTTTTCCGTCAAGTCAGCCGGGATCTGGTGCTGACTGAAGAATCCGGCCAACGCCTCGACAGAACCAGCCACTTCCGCATCTACATCACGCGTGAGTCGCTCCTGATACCCATAGGCCTGAAGCGCAAGCGCCTCCACGAGCAACACATCGACAGCAGCACCAGTCTGACTGGTGTAGTCCGTAAGGCGTGCAATGATGTGATCAGCGGTGAGCGTAGACAAAGGAGAGGGCCTCGGCAAAGACTCGATAATCCCGAAAATCGATAGGGCCGGTATCCACAGGAAGCGGCGCACGCTCAATCAGGGCAGTGAGCAACCGCCGATACTGCGTGTACCACCGGCAGGCCGTCTGATAGGCCAGCTGCACTGCCGGCTCAGATTGCCACGGCGTGAGATCAAGCTGATCATTGACGAGAATTTCGAGCCACAACATCCGTCGCCCTCGCACAGTCTGAATCACCTCCTCAATGGCACTCGTGCCCAGATAGGCCGGCAACAGTCGAAGAGGGGACGCATCTCCATATGTGAGAGACTCAGTTTGCATGTGGCCAGTGTAGCATAGAGACAAACCGGGAGGAAAAGAACGGGGCCATTCCGAATGTCTGAACAGGTGAGTTGAGGAACGTATGCCGGTGCCAGGATTTTCCTGGCACTGGCGTCGTTTATTGCGCATTTCCCCGCTTTCCGTCCTGAACCGCACCTGCTACTAGTTGCCCTACCGTCGGGCGGCGACGTGATGGGTAAGGTGAACGACCGCCTCCCCGTACGGTGAAGGAAAACAGCAGCGCGTGCCGGATGTGACTAGTCGTCTGGTTCTGTTGGTTCTCGCTTTCGATCCTCGAACCATTCGATCAATTTCAGGATGCCAACGGCGGCGACGGCAAAGACTCCAACACTGATGATCCAGAGGTTAATGGGTTCCATTCGTCAAGCCCTCATTTCCGCTAGAACGACGAAAACGATGATCAACAGCGTACACGCGACACCTCACCCTATCACAGTGTTGTACGTTGAAATCATCACGATACCTCACGGCTGATCGTGGTGCACTCCTTGAGGAGCTGGACGTTCGCCCTCGTTCAATCGCTTGCGGACGAGGTTCTTCGCGTCCTCGATTTGCTCGGGCGTCATCTTCTCGATCAGGTATTCCCGCGCAGCCGGGGCATTGGTGTCGCCTTGTGTGAGGGAAAGGCTCAGCCAGTAATAGGCGCGGACGACATTAGGCGCCATCCCTTGCCCGTTCATATACATGAGTCCAAGATTGTACTGGGCCCGTCGATCGTCATGTTCAGCAGCGCGTGTGTACCACAGGAGCGCCTCCGCATCGCTCTGGGGGGACGCCTAAACCCTTGTCGTACAGCAGGGCAAGATCATACTGTGCTCGAGCTTCATTTTGGTTGGCCAAGGACTGCAATTCCTCTGAGCTCTTGCCGTAGTCGCCTCGAAGGTAGGCCTTGTCGGCCCGCTGATCTTGGCAGGCGGAGAGTGCGATCACGACCATGACGAGGAGCAGCGGGTTGGAGCAAGAACGTGTCATGATCGTCTCACTGGTCATATGCGTGTGCATGCACATCCTTCGTTGCGGAGTGAACCTAATCAGAACGCTGGCTATTGTCAAACCTCCGTGAGGCAGGCTTAGGAGAGGAGGGTTGGAGACAACAGAGGAGTTGCGGTAATATACTGTGTGGTGTTTAAGAGTAATGAGCCTAATCAAGCAAGTTTACATAATACTTCTTATCGGACATAGCAGATTTGGGCAGTATGTCACTCGAACTACTCGGACGTGTACAGCGAGAACTTTCTCTCACCGGCAGCGTGATCTATGAAATCGTGCTCGCGATCGCTGAACGCGTCAATCGCAAGGTCCATATCCTGCGCCTACACCATCACGCTGCAACGCTGCTCACGCATATGGAACGCATCCATGGTGACCTCGGCCGACAACTCTCCGCCCTGTGCGCCAAACGCTTTCCCTTCGGACAAGAAGCGCCCTTGGCAACCAGTCAGGCCGAGCACCTGCTCAATCAGGCCACCCAGCGCATTCACGAGCTCAAGCAGACGTTGCTCACCGTCGACAGTCAGATTCGTGAACTGAAGCTTGAAACCATTCACCACGATCTCTTGCGGCTCCAACAGGACCTGAGTCTTCGGTCCGCGGCGCTTGAACGATTCTCCGTGCTCCCAGGCTCGTCGATTGTCGGAAAGAAGGTGGCCGAGTTGACGTTCCCAGGGTCCGCGCGCGTGGTGACGATCCTCCGCGGGCCTTTCCTCGTGGCGCCGGTCGAGGCCGTCATCATCCGCCCGGACGACATCCTGATCATGATCGGCTTGCAACACGATCTTGCTCAGGTATCCTCATGGTTCACGGTTTCACACAACGCCAAGACAGCATAAGTAGCAGGGCTAGCATGGACGTGATGAGACGCATACCACACAGTACTCTCTGCCTTATCTTGCTCATCGCAGTCTCGCCGCTTTTTGTGCACGCCAGTGAAACGAGCGGTCAACGAGTCGGCGACGCGCCAGGCCTCCGACTGTTGGAAGAGATGGAAACCGTCATCACGGAACTCGCCGAAACGGCCAAACCCTCCGTCGTCAACCTATTTCCCCTCACCGGACCGGGCCGAAGCCGCGACCTTCCACAAGAGCGTGTACCGAATGCGCCGGGATCAGGATCCGGGGTGATCATGGACCCAGAAGGGTACATCGTCACCAACAACCACGTGATCGGAGACGCCACCGACATCGAAGTCCGCCTCTCCGACCAATCCAAGCTCATTGCCCATGTCATCGGCAAGGACCCGGACACAGATCTCGCCGTCATCAAAGTGACGACGGACCACCCGCTTCCCAGTGCCACGTTCGGCGATTCCACTCGAGTGCGCGTCGGCCAATGGGTCCTCGCCGTGGGCAATCCTTTCGGCTTGGACCGGACCGTCACGCTCGGTGTTGTCAGCGGGCTGGGCCGAGAGAACGTCAATCTCTCGCGTTATGAAAACTTCATTCAGACCGACGCCTCGATCAACCCAGGCAATTCAGGCGGGCCACTGTTCAATCTGCGCGGCGAAGTGATCGGCATCAACACCGCTATTATCAACTTTGCCCAAGGCATCGGCTTTGCCATTCCGTCCAACATGGCCAAGCAAGTGATGCAACAACTCTTGGCTCGCGGCAGGGTGATGAGGGGCTGGCTCGGCGTCGGCATTCAGGCGTTGACGCCGGAACTCGCACGCAAGTTCAGCGTCATCGAAGGCCAAGGCGTGTTGGTGAACGAAGTGTTCGAGAAAGACCCGGCCGCTGCGGCCGGCGTGAAGCCAGGTGATATCATCACACGCATCGACGGCACGGTAATCGACACGCCCAATCGGCTGTCCCGGATCGTCGCGGGGTTGCTTCCCGGCGCCACGGCGAAGGTCGAAGTCGTGCGCGATCAACAACACTTGGTTCTGGACGTGGCGCTGATCGAGCGACGTGACCAGGCCGTGGTGGCCTCTCTACCACAGACAAGGACGGACGTGAAACTCGGCTTCGACGTCCAGGATCTCTCCGCCGGTCTGGCCGACAAGTTTAAACTTCGAGAAAGTCGCGGCGTGCTTATCACCAGAGTCGAACCTGGCAGTCTGGCCCAATCGGAGGGATTGCACGAAGGCGACTTGATTAAAGAAGTGAATCGCGTCGAGGTGGGATCGGTGACGGAATTTACGACTGCGGTGGCGAAGGTCCGACGCGGCGAAACCGTCCTTCTCCGCGTCTTGCGTGAAAGCCGTGCGTTCTATGTCGTGCTCAAGTCATCAGACCCGTAGCAGAGCCGAATCCGCCGGGCGCCCGCTTGGTGAAGGGCCTCTCCAACAAGCTCCGACAAGAGACGAACGACTATTTCCACCTAGTGCGCGCCCACCGCCTGTTTCTCAAGTTTCTGCTCTTCGATAATTCGGACGGCTAGATCGCGCGGCACTTCCTCATAGCGTGCGAACTCCATCACATAGCTCCCCCGCCCCCCGGTTAAAGCGTTTAACGTCGTCGTATAGGTGAGCAGTTCCGCCATCGGCATGAGGGCTTTGATAATCTCAGCCTGGTTATTCGCTTCCACGTGCAAAATCCGGCCTCGGCGCGCATTCACATCACCGATGACGGCGCCGATATGATCCGCCGGCGCCTCGATCTCTACCGTCATGATCGGTTCCAGCAACACGGGATGAGCGCCTTCCATCGCTTTCTTGAATCCCATCGAGCCGGCAATTTTGAACGCCATCTCAGACGAATCCACGACATGGTGCGAACCATCATAGACTGCCACGCGCAGATCGACCACGGGATAGCCGGCGAGGCTCCCATGCTGCATTGCATCTACGACACCCTTTTCGACCGCTGGAATGAAATTGCGCGGGATCGCTCCGCCGACGACCTTGTTCTCGAATCGGAACCCCTCCCCGCGCGGCGCCGGCGTCAACTCCAGCCAGCAATCTCCATACTGGCCATGCCCACCCGTCTGCTTCTTATGTTTGCCCTGTGCCTGTGCGCTCGTGCGGATGGTCTCCCGATACGGGATTTTCGGCTGGTGCAGGACGACATCCGCGCCGTACTTGCGCCGCAACTTCTCCAGCGCCAGATCGATGTGGATTTGTCCCATGCCGCTGAGCACCATTTCCTTCGTGTCCGCATGGCGCGAAAATTCCAGCGTCGGGTCTTCCTCTATCAATTTATGCAGCCCAAGACTGACCTTCTCGATCTCGGCATTCGACTTCGGCTCAATGGCGAACGACAAGACCGGACGCGGGAGCGGGAGGCGCGGGTAACAGATCGGATGCTTCTCGTCACACAGCGTCTCGCCGGTGTGGGTTTCTTTCAATTTGCCCAGCGCGACGATCTCCCCTGCCTCGGCAGCAGGGACGACGGTGTGTTTCTTTCCGAGGAGCGTATACAGGTGTCCACCTTTCTCCGCCACCCCTCGCGACGCATTGAACACCAGCGAATCGCCCTGCAGCACACCGGAGAGGATGCGGAGATACGAGAGCCGCCCGACAAAGGGATCGATGATGGTCTTGAACACCACCGCAGAAAATGGCTCTTCCCTGAGACCCTGCCGAACCACTTCGGCCTGCGTATCGGGGTGCACCCCGTGGCGCGGAACACGAGCAAGGCGCTCAAATGGTGACGGCAACAGTTCGACGATTCCATCCAACAGCGGGACCAGACCGACATGCTTGAGCGCTGACCCGCTATAGCAAGGGACCAATGTCCCCGCCTGAACCCCAAGACGAAGCCCCTCGATCAACGCGGCCTGGGTCAGCTCTCCGGCCGCCAAGTATTCCTCCAAGAGACGATCGTCTCCTTCCGCCACCGCTTCGTGCAGGCGTTTCTTCCCATCGGCAACCGTCTGCATCATATGGTCGGGAATGGGCGCCTGCTGCGTCTTGGCTGTCTCGGTCCGGGAAAAACTGGCGGCCCCGCCGACTAAATCGACGACCCCTTCGAGTTGCGGACCAGTCCCGATCGGTAGCGAGAGAGGAACCAGCGATAAGCCGAGATCGCGCGCACAGGCGGCGATCGGGACATCGAGAGATACCCCTTCCCTATCCAGTCCATTGATAAACACGAGACAGGGTAAGCC
>JBKJWE010000261.1:0-2721 GCA_046717045.1 Nitrospiraceae bacterium
CCGTGTCGCCCGATGGCGGCACATGCATTCGGCACTCGGGCGCGAGTTGGATTCGCTGGCGGACATCATCTCGTTCGGGGTCGCTCCGGCGGTGCTCGGGTTCGCGGCCGGCATGCGCGGAGGGTGGGACTGGATCGCGCTGATGTATTTCGTCTGCTGCGGGGTCAGCCGGCTGGCTCGCTACAACGTGACTGCCGAGACCCTCTCGGAGGGCAATGACAAGGTGGCCTACTTCGAAGGCACCCCCATTCCCACCACCATGCTGCTGACCGGCGTGCTGGCCCTGGCCGCCTGGCAAGGCCGGCTCGGCGAAAACCTATGGTGGGGCAGCTTGACAGTCGGGCCTTGGGACCTCCACCTCTTGTCTTTGCTCTTCGTGCTATCCGGAACCTTGATGATCAGCAAAACATTGCGCATTCCCAAAGTGTAGAGACGTATCTGATTCTTTTGGTTCGGTGAACAAAACGATCAAGATGAAAAAGACCGGCCAGACACACGGAACAAAACAAACAAAGAAGAAACTACACAACTGGGCCCCGATACCGCTCTACCAGCAAGTGCTCGTCGGCGTGGCCTTCGGCATAGTCCTCGGCGCCGTCTTCGGTCAGGAGCCGTATCTGGGTGGCCTGCGCAACGAGCACTTGGGCCTGGTCGGCATGTTCGTCGTCACCCTGCTCAAGGCGCTCGCCATCCCGCTCATCTTCTTTGCGATTCTCGACGCATTCATCCGGATAAGCCTCCCGCTCCGCCGGGGAACCATGCTGCTCATCATTTGCCTCATTAACGTTTCTGTCGCCATGACGATCGGCCTCGTCATCATGAACAGCTGGAAGCCAGGTTTGGCCTGGTACGGCCACGTCGACGAGTTGCTGAATCTCGTCCCCGGCTCCATGCCTTTAGCCCCCGACCTCGTCTCAACCTCGGAAACAGGGACGCGCAGCCCGCTTGAATACCTCGCGTTGTATATTCCTCGAACTGTCACGGAGCCCTTTTCGAGCAACAACGTCATGGGGGTCGTCCTTCTCGCGTTGGTCCTGGGCGCCGCGCTTCGCCGGGCGGGGGGCCATGAAGATCGCATTCGGGGCGTAATCCATAGGCTCGTGCAGGCCATCGGGAGCTGCTATCGCGTGCTCATGCGGATACTGGAGTGGATCATTCTCGCGGTGCCGTTCGCCGTCTTCGGCGTCGTCGCCCACGTCGTCGGCAAGGTCGGCATCGGCGCGTTCTCCGTCCTCTGGATCTTTCTCGTTGCCATGCTCGTTGGGCTTGCCGTCCATGCACTCATCTATTATCCAGTCGTCGCCTGGTTCGTAGGAAAGAAGTCGCCAAAAATCTACATAGGGCAGGGCGCCGACGCCATCATGACCGCCGTCTCGTGCAACAGTAGCCTCGCCACCGTGCCGGTCACGCTCCGCTGTCTCGAACGGATGCGCGTCTCGCCCGAATCCGCTCGCCTCGCCGCCTGTGTCGGGACAAACCTGAACAACGACGGCATTACTCTCTATGAAGCGATGGCTGCGCTCTTTCTCGCCCAGGCGCTGGGCGTCGATCTGCCGATGGTGAATCAGCTGTCGATCGTCGTGGCCTCGATCATCGCGGGCGCCGGCGTCGCAGGCATTCCGGAAGCCGGACTGGTCGTCTTGCCGCTCGTCCTCTCGGCGGCGGGATTACCCGCTCACGTGATCGCCGCCGCCATTCACCTTATCATGACGGTCGACTGGATCATTGCCAGGGCTCGCTCGGGCGTGAACGTCATGAGTGATATGCTGGTGGCCATCCTGCTGGACGCAGGGAGGAACAAGCAGGCTGCCACTAAACCGATCGCGCTGCCATCGAGATCCCCGGGTCTCAAAGGAGTCTCATGGAAAAACTAGAAGTAAAGGCCCAGACAGTCTTAACCGGCCGGGTGACCCCGATCACGGCATCCACGAAAGACCCGGCCATCAAGTGTGCGGTAGACGGTTGCCAGAGAACGGCAACGGTGACATGCGAGGTGAAGGTCACCAACAGCCAGCTTGCTCCCACGAGTGAGACGCATCTCATCAATTTCTGCGACACTCACTCTAAGGCCTTCGACACATTGAAGTGGGGATGGAGGCGAGCGGCGGACAAGGGGGCCTCGCCGCAGCTGACACTCGATGGGGTCTACGCCTCAGATACCGCAGAACTCAGTTAAAAATGCCTCATGTGCCGTTCGACCCCTTCCCCCCTTGATCATCCGCCTTATTCTTGGGAACATGACAGTCGGTCTTTCTTGTTCCTCGCCCAAACGCACCATGATCCACAGCGTGACACATCAGAGAGTAGGGCGGCTTCACGTAGGGCGGTGGCTTATCATCGGCCTGCTGGCGCTCCTCACCAGCTGCTCCCTCACCCCCACGGCGTATCGTTATGCCGACTGGCTCATGCTCTGGCAGCTCGATCACTATTTCGATTTAACGAGGGGGCAGAGGCTTGATCTTACCCAACGGCTTAAGCCGCTGCTCGCACGCCACCGGGAAGAAGCCATCCCTCAGTATGAAGCGTTCCTCAAACAGTTCCAGCATCGATTCGAACGAGGGCTTGCGAGTGAGGATATCGACTGGGTGTATGCCACCTACGATGGCCTCCGTACCGATCTGTACGACCGGCTCATCGCAGACGGAGGCGTCTTTCTCGCATCCGTCGACCAAAAACAAGTGAAGAATCTGGAGAAGGTCTTACAAAAAGACAATGAGAAAA
>JBKJWE010000262.1:0-3700 GCA_046717045.1 Nitrospiraceae bacterium
CGCAGTACGAAATCTCTCGGTGAACTCATCGTAACGCGCCGCATCGCCCGTATGGGCCAGAATTGATACGATGGCCAGCATTACATTGGGATCGACCGCCGTCGGGTCTGCCTTCGCGGCATCGTACAGCTCGGCCGCCCGTTGCTGCGTGGCTGGGTCGTTGCCCAGCTTCCCTAACGAACCGATCAGCTCGCTGCGCAACTGTCCGGTCAGTTCCGATTCACCGGATCGAGGAGCCCAGCCGACGTCGGTTACCGCCTGGCCGACTCGTTGCCGGACCAAGCCTTCGAGTCCCGGACGCTCTACTGGATCGATGATGAGATTCAAGAACGAGAGCGAATTTAACAAAACGGCCCAGACGTTTTTGTCTCGGTCGGCCGCGAACTGCGCGGTGAAGTCCAGATAGTCCGTGAGCGGCATCAAACCCGCCATGGTGGTGGCCCAGGCATCGTTCAAGAGATTGAACCGTTCGACGGTCCCCAATTTCTGGACACCCTGCCGAACGAGCCGTCCGAGGAGTTCTGACGAGTATCGAACACGGTAGAACCCATGGGCGCCTTCGTTGATCAATGTGTGGTGCAGATCGGCCGGGACCTTGAGACGAGTCTCGCCATCTGTGAGGAGGATACGTCGCGTTTCCGACCCCGCACTCGTGGTCAGGCGCAGGACGATGGGAACGTGCCATTGCGTCGGTGAAAGGTGAGACAGATAGGTGAATCGTTGTTGGGTGAGAATCAGTTCGTTCGACTGACTCAGTGAGGCGGTAATCAGCGGATAGCCCGGCTGGAAGATCCAGCCGTCCATTAGTTCCGGTACATCCTGCTTCGCGCTGTTCCCCAACGAGACCCAGAGGTCTTTCGTATCGGCATTCCCATAGGCGTGAGCGTGCAGATAGTCGCGTACTCCGTCGCGAAACATGATCGGACCGATATGCTGCTCCAGCATGCGGAGGACCGAGGCGCCTTTTTCGTAGGTCAGCACGTCGAACATCGCATCGGCTTCTTTCGGGGCCCGCACGGGATATTCGATCGGCCGAGAACTCTGGAGGGCATCGACCGACAGGGCCGCAGCGCGTGAGATGCTGAACGACTCCCATCGTTTCCACTCTGGCTTCCAGGCGTCGACGGCCAGCATCTCCATGAAGGTCGCAAAGGCTTCGTTCAGCCAGAGCCCGTTCCACCAGGACATGGTGACCAGATCACCGAACCACATGTGGGCGTTCTCGTGAGCCACCACGTCGGCCACCCGTTCCAGCTCGCCGTGTGTGGCGCTGCGTTGGTCGACGAGTAGCGCGGTTTCCCGGAACGTGATTGCGCCAAGGTTTTCCATGGCGCCGGAGGCAAAGTCGGGAATGGCGAGGAGGTCGAGCTTATCGCCCGGGTAAGGAATGCCATAGTACTGTTCAAAAAATGAGAGCGAGGCGGTCGCAATCTCCTGTCCGAATCGCGCGAGCGGTTCTTTGCCCGGTATCGCCCAGAGCCTGAGCGCAGTCTTGCCCACAAAAGTCGACTCGGTGGCGGCGAGTGTGCCCACAATGAAGGCAGCCAAATAGGTGGACATCTTCATTGTATCGGCGAAGCGCACGACCTTCTTGCCCTGTTCCATTGATTCCGAAACGATCTTCGCATTCGAGACGGCCTTGAGTGATGGATCGATGACCAAGGTTGTGGCGAAGACCGCCTTGAAGTCCGGTTCGTCCCAGCAGGGGAACGCACGTCGGGCGTCAGTGGCTTCGAATTGTGTAGCAGCCATCGTGTGAGTGACGCCGGTGTGGTCTTTGTAGGTGCTACGGTAGAACCCGCGCAGCTTGTCGTTCAACGTGCCTGTAAATGTCAGGCGCAACTGCCAGGCGCCAGGAGTAAGCGATGCCGGGACGGTCAGCTGACAACGTTCAGCCGCTTCATCCAGCGTGATGACGGCTTCTTGCTTCGAGCCGCCGGCTCCTTCGAGCGTGGCGGTATGGATCTTCAATTCGACGGCGTTCAGCACAATTTCGTTTGTGGCTTGATGAACCGTCAGGGTGATCGTCTCCTGGCCGGCAAAGGTGGCAACGACGAGGTCTGGCTCGAGAAGGAGATCGTAGCGAGCGGGCACGACATGCCGTGGAAGACGATAGGGATCGAGCGAGTGTGGGACAGCGGACATGGAATCTCCTATTAGCGGTTCAGCGTTGGGGCGAGTCAGCCCAAACGCACGAGTGGGGATCACGCAATCGAGCCATGGCATGGCCAAAAAGATAGAGAGACCTCGGAGAAAGAAGTGAAGCACAAAACGCCGAGTGATGGGGTCACTCATGTCCTCTGCGCACGGAGTATCTCAACCCCCTGTGGAGTACCGACGATCAAGATATCAGTCCGTCCGACAAAGAGGCCGGACTCGACGATGCCAGGAATTCGATCGAGCCGGCGTTCGAGGTCCTGCGGCGCGGCAATCTGAGCGATATGCACGTCCAAGATGTAGTGGCCGGCTTCGGTGATGAACACGCTTCCCTCACGTTCACGCAAGACAGACTTTCCGCCTGTAACAGACTCGATCTCCCGAGCCGTGCTGCTCCAACCGAACGGAACGACTTCGATGGGCAAAGGAAACGAGCCGCCGAGCATGGGGACCCGTTTCGTATGATCGATAACGACGATGAATTGCTTGGCCGAGGCTGCAACGATTTTCTCTTTGAGCAACGCGCCGCCTCCGCCCTTGACGAGATTGAATTGCGGATCGACCTGGTCGGCTCCGTCGAAGGCGACATCGAAGGTCCAGGCCTGCTCGTCTGAGAGCAAGGGGATTTTGTGCTGCGTAGCGAGTTCCGAGGTTTCTCGTGAAGTGGCAACCGCTCGAAACCGCATGCCTTGTGTGATTTTCTCGCCCAAGGCGATGACGACATGCTTGGCTGTCGAGCCGGTGCCGAGGCCGACGGTCATGCCGTCACGGACATACTCTACCGCTTTCAAGGCCGCCGCCCGTTTCAAACTATCCAGATCGATCGTGTTCATGGAGGGGATTGTATCAGTTGGGCCCCCACGGAGGCGGCGCCAAGCAATGGCGTCCGCGGGTTCATGACCACTTTGACAGGAATCGAACTCATCAAACGTTTGTAGCGGCCCTTGTTGGTGAAGGCCTTCATGAAACTGCCGTCCTTCAGCTTGGCGATCAACTTCGGCGCGATGCCGCCGCCAAGGTAGAGGCCATTGAGGGACATGGCTTTGAGCGCGAGGTTACCGGCTTCTGCCCCATAGATGGAGACGAACAGATCGAGCGTTTGTTTGGCGATGTCCGCCTGGCCTTTCAAGCCGGCTTCCGCAATGACGGCGGCAGGGTCGCCGGCTTTGATTTGTTCGGAGAGCCATGTCGGTTCGTTTTTCTTCGTGTCGCGAACATATTCATAAATCGCATGCAGCCCCGGTCCGGACAACACACGCTCATAGCTGACGTGAAGATAGTGGTTGCGCACATAGCGGAGTAGTTCGATTTCGTCATCGTTGTTCGGAGCGAAATCGGCATGGCCTCCCTCGGACGACATTGGCTGATACTGCGTGCCGTTCCAAAACAGAATCGATTCGCCCAATCCTGTCCCGGCCGCGATCAGGGCCAGCGCCTGTTGATGCGCTGGTGGTGCGCCGGCGTTGAGGACTTCCACTTCATCCGGTCGAAGGAGAAGGAGGCCATGGGCCATGGCTTCGAGATCATTCAGCAACTGGACCTG
>JBKJWE010000263.1:0-3878 GCA_046717045.1 Nitrospiraceae bacterium
CCGCTGCTGGTCGGCTGCGAAGTCGATTATCAGGACACTGTGCAAGGCTCCGGCTTTGCGATCAAGAACCCGCAAGCGAAAACAACTTGTGGTTGTGGCAGTTCATTCAGCGCGTAACGTCATCACCGGCGCCGTCAGCTCTCTGAACGGCACAGCGGATACGAAAGGAGTGAGTCGATGGAAAGCACATCAATCATCGGAACGAAGAATAGAAAAGGCCAAGCCATCACCGATCCACGTGTGATGATGAACGAGGCTCCTCGCACGCCGTCGTTCTTTACCGGCAGCGAAGTCATCAAGGAAGCCGTCAAGCGCGCCAACGTCGACGTCATGGTTGCCTATCCCATTACACCCCAGAGCGAAGCGGCAGCCCTGTGTGGCGAGCTGTTTGCCGAGGGCTATATCGGCGACTACTTCCGCGGGGAGAGTGAATTTGCGGTCATGTCGCAGTGCGCAGGCGCCGCATTCGGCGGGGCCCGTGTTTTCACGACGACCGCCGGGCCGGGCACCATGCGGGCCATGGAAAATTTTCCGATGTGGGCCGGAGCACGATTGCCGATTCAATGTATCGTGACTTGCCGCGGGATCAATTCACCCTTGTCGATCCAGCCGGACACAATTGAGATCGCCTATCTGATGAACACCGGTATGCTCGTCTGGCATGCGGAAACCGCTCAGGATTTCTACGACTGGATTCTCAAGGGCTATATGGTCTCGGAGGAGCCGGATGTGCATCTCCCCTTGGCGCTCTGCTGCGATGGATTCTTCGTGACCCACACGAAAGATGTCGTCGACCTGACTCCCGCCGATATGTGTCTGCCCCCCTATGATCCGTACCGGTCCCCGGTACCCTGCATGGATATGGAATGTCCGCCGGTCCGGATGATGCGCGATCCGTTCGTCATGAAGAGCAACTATATCAGCTACGCCACTCACGCGAGCTGGCAACAGGAAATCTGGGCCGCTGCGGAGCGGTCGCGCAAGCACACGATCGCCTGGCTGGATGGTCTGATCGAGACGGAGAACGTCGATGCCGACATCCTCATCGTCACGTCGGGAACCGCTGTTTCCCAGGGACGGGAAGCCATACGCCTGCTGGCGGATGAAGGGATTCGTGTCGGATTGGTGAAGATCAAGTCACTGCGCCCGTGGCCGGAAGAGGAAATCCTCGAAGCGACCAAACGCGCCACACACATCATTGTGCCGGAGTTCAATGTCATCGGGTGGATGGCACGAGAAATCAAAGCCACGATCCCCCACAGTGAGCGAGTCGTCGCCGGACCGCGTGTCTGCGGCGGCATGACCTTGCCACCGGAAGTCATCGTGGAGGAAATCAAAAAGGCGATCGGGATGCGATCCGGAGTGCTGGCCGGACGTGGGGGTTGAAGGTGCGCCGGCAGTAGGACGATAGGACGATCCAACATGAAAAACACCATAACGCTCAGCAGGGCTGAGAGGAGCTATCGATGAGTAAAGCACGCATCACAATTTCGCCGGATCTGTATGACATTATGCCGTCCGATTATCAGGACCTCGTCAAAAGTGCCACCTATGGGAAGGATGACCGGGGGTGGAAAGATATCGGCAACTCCAAGGAGCTCATTGAGCAACATTCGCTCTGTGCCGGATGTCCCGAGTCCATGGCGTTTCGCTATATTCTCGCCTCCCTTCCCAATCCTGAAGACACGGTCATGGTCGGCTCGACCGGATGCACGAGTCTGGTGTTTCCGATGGTCGCCGTCCACAACATTCACTCCCTCTTCGGCAACCAGAATGCCATCGCCTCTGGGCTCAAGCGGGCGCTCAGTGTGCGCTTCCCGAACCAGATCAAGGACGTGGTCGTGCTGGCCGGAGATGGCGCAACGGTGGACATTGGGCTGGACATGACGCTCCAGGCGTGGTTCCGGCAGGAAAAGTTCACCACCATCTGCTTTGACAACGAGCTGTACGCCAATACCGGCGGACAGGAAAGCGGCCTGATGCAGAAGGGGTTCGTCGCCAAAATGGCCCCGGTCGGTAAACTCTTCGATAAAGTGCGCCTTCCGGAGATCGCGCGGGAATCCGGCTGTCACTACATCGTGAATTGCACGGTGAGCAAGCCATCTCTCGTCGAGAAGGTCGTCCGCAATGCGGTCTTGATCGCGAGGGAAATCGGACCCACCTATCTACAGCTGTATACGCCCTGCATCCTCGAAATCGGCAAAAACAGCATGGAAGGACTGCAGGAAATGCGTGATTCGGAAAAGCCGAATGAACGCTTCGCGTACAAGGAATATATCAGCGAGCCCGCGAAGGCTCTGTTAGCTGAAGTCGCAGCCAAGGCCAAGGAGAAAAAGGACGCCGCGAAGCAGTTGGTTTCGTAAGAGGCGTTATGCATCACCCCCGCAATCGCGGATAACAGAAAGAGTGAGGTGTCGGATGAGTCTCAATTATGTCAAGTTCAGCCCAGGATTCGAATCATTCATGCCGAAAGAATACCGGGATATGGTGGAGCACGGTCCCTTCGGGAAAAAAACGACCGTGTCACAGATGGGAAGCTTTAAAGAAATTCTTGAGGAGCATCCGATGTGCGCCGGCTGTGCGATGACCTTGTTCATCCGGTTGGCGATCATCGCATTCCCAAATCCCGAGGATACCATCACGGTCGGAACGGCGGGTTGCGGTCGGCTCGCGATTTCTCAGGCCGCGATTCCCTTCGTGTACGGCAATTACGGCGATCAGAACGGCGTGGCCAGCGGATTGACGCGCGGGTTACGGCTCCGGTTCGGCGATCAGCCAAAAGATGTCGTGGTCATGGCCGGCGACGGCGGCATGGCGGATATCGGGTTTTCGTGTACGCTCCACTCCTGGTTCCGCAAGGAAAAATTCACGACGATCATGTTGGATAACGAGGTGTACGGCAATACCGGGGGACAAGAAAGCGGGATGACCACCAGGGGTTCGGTCCTGAAAATGGCCCCGCTCGGAAAGAAGTTCGACAAGATGGACATGGTCGGCATGGCCAAGATCGCCGGCTGCGCCTATGTTGCCACGGTCGTCCCAAATAATCCTCGTCGAGTAGAAAGCGTCATCAAGAAGGCGGTGCTGATCGCCCGAGAGGTCGGTCCTACCTATATTCAGGCCTATACGTCCTGCAATATCGAGTATGCGATCCCGACCGACAAGGTCATGGAAGACGCCAAGACGGTCGAGAATGACCGGTACAAATTCACCGAGTACATCAGTGATGAAGCCAAGGAGTATTTGACCGAGCGGTACGGCTACAAAGAGTTCCTTCCGAAGCCGGCGGCGGCAGTCACGCAGGCATAACAACATGGGTGGAAGATTTCAGAGATGGCCGACAAGAACCCCCCGAATCTTTCACCCGTCAGCCGACAGGCCCTGTCTACGATCTGACACGAGGGGGATCATGGCGAACTTTCAATCAATGCGCACGCTCGCGAAGCCCCACTATACGCTTAGTTATGGCATGCGGCTGGACAAGGGCACGGCCCCCGAACGGACCCACCCCCACGTGCCAATTGTCCTGCCTGATGGATCGGAAGGCAGCATGACGCTGCATGTGATGAACGGCACACGGTCAGAAATTAAAGCGCGGATGCTCGAAAGCGTTGCCGCGTTTTTTGACATGCATGCCGAGGCCTGAGCTCAACCATCCGTGACCGAGGCGTCGTTTCCCGCTGAAAGTCATTCCGACGCCTCACGTGGGAGGCAACCGATCATGCAAACACTCGATATCCATCGCCCCGAGATGCCCGATCTTCAGTTCGCCCTGTTGGTCACGGCGCTCTGTACTTCCCGTATGACCGCACTCAACATACCGGACAGCCTACGCACGAAGATTTTCGACCGATGCTGGGTGCTGGTTCACGAGGGCC
>JBKJWE010000264.1:0-4243 GCA_046717045.1 Nitrospiraceae bacterium
CAGATCCTTGCAACTGGGCCGACGGAATTGCCGACCGTCACGTTCGAAGAAATCGCTGTCCCGGCAGCTGTTTGACCTGTTGTTCCAGCTCAAGGGACAAGAGCGACGTCATCACCGACGAGACCGGTAACCCCGTGGTTTCGACGACGTGATCCACCGTGTGCGGGTCATACGAGAGGGCATCATACACCAGCTGTTCCAGTTTTCCAAAGCGATCACCGCTTTTTTTAGATTGCGCACGAGACGAGAGTCGCGCGCGCAGATTCTGATCAAGCTGCGGCTGTAGCACATCAAGGACATCTTGTGCACGTTCAATCAACGCCGCACCTTCCTTGATCAACGCGTTGGTCCCTCGACTCGTGTCCTCTTTCACAAAACCTGGCACGGCGAATACTTCTCTGCCCTGCTCTGCCGCCGCGCGTGCGGTGATCAATGATCCGCTATTGATCGCTGCTTCGGTGACGACGACACCGAGCGACAATCCGCTGATGATGCGGTTCCGTCGCGGGAAATGATGCCTATGAGGCAACGCCCCGATCGACACTTCCGATAAGACCGAGCCTTGTTCTTCGATCTGCCGCCGCAACCGGTCGTGTTCCGGCGGATAGGTCTGATCGATTCCGCATCCCAACACCGCAATGGTCCGGCCGCCCGCCGCCAGCGCACCACGATGCGCGGCCGCATCGACACCGCGGGCAAGCCCACTGACCACCGTCACACCGGCATCGGCAAGCTCCTTCGCCAGTTCTTCAGTCATAAAACGCCCGGCCGCCGTGGCTCGCCTCGCCCCAACAATGGCCACAGCCAGATCATCTTGCTCGGTCAAGGCCCCGGTCACATACAAGAGCGGCGGGGGATCGGGAATCATGGCCAGTCTGGAGGGATAATCCGCGTCCAGGATGCTTCGGATGTCGACACGGCCTTTTTCGATCGCCTTGAGTTCCCTCTCGATCCTTCGCCACGTTGCCGCATCGGGACCACGACGAATAGCGTCGGCCAACGATCGACTGCATCCCCTGGACACTAATTCCTCGATCGAGGCCTTGAGCACGGCGTCTGGGCTTCGCCACGCCCGCACAAGTGCGACGACCGTAACATCACCCACTCCGTCAATTGCCTGCAGACAGAGCCACGACTCCAAAGAGGTCTTGGTCATAGGAGGTCCTGAAGGGTGTGCTCCACACCGCATGACCCACGCACGTCAAGGAGATCCCACTACTACAACACGGCGAGGTCGTATTGCTCCAGATGCAAGTGCTCGTCCGGCATGACAATGATCTTGGACGAGCATTCGCGTTCCAACGATTCGAGCCCTTGCCGTTCTTCATCTTGGAGCAATCCCACCACCGAGGGGTGAGCCCCCACGACGATCTTTTGAGGTTCTGTCCCGCTGCCGATTCGACGAATCTCACGGAAGATCTCATACGCGACGGTGGTCGGCGACTTGGTATACCCTCGTCCTTCGCAATAGTGACAGGGTTCCGACAGGGATCGCAGCAGATCCTCTCGAACACGCTCGCGCGAGATCTCGATCAATCCCAGATCGGAAATCCTCGAAATCCTGGTCCGGGCCTTGTCGGAGGACATCGCATCCGTCAAGGCGTGATAGACCTTGTCACGATTCTTCTCTCGCTCCATATCGATGAAGTCCACGATGATGATCCCGCCGATACCGCGCAACTTGATCTGGTAGGCGACTTCCTTGGCCGCTTCCAGGTTGTTCCGCAAGATCGTTTCCTCCTGGTCGCGCTTGCCGACGAATCGCCCCGTATTGACGTCAATAACTGTCATCGCTTCCGTATGATCGATCACGAGATAGCCGCCGGACTTGAGCCAGACTTTGCGGCTCAAAGCGCGCGCCATCTCCTGCTCCACACCCAGGTGATCGAACAAACTTTCATCCTTGTCGTAGAAATGGATGCGCTGGGTCTGTTCCGGGGAGAACCGCTGCACGAAGTTGTGCACGGCTTCGTACTCCTGGCGCGAATCGATCCACAAGCGATCGACTTTCTTGCCGAAGAGGTCGCGGACGACCCGGAAGCTGAGACTCAAATCGGTGTGGAGTAATGCCGGCGCGCCCTGCTGACTGCGTTTGGTCAAAATGTCCTGCCAGAGCACATGGAGAAAATCGACGTCGGATCGCAACTCGTCTTCCTTCACGCCCTCGCTCACGGTGCGGACGATGTACCCGCAGCCGGGATGCCGCACCTGCTTCATGATGCTCTTGAGGCGAGCCCGTTCCTCGTCACGAGCGATCCGTCGCGACACGCCGATATGTTCCACATTGGGCATGAACACCAGGTACCGGCCCGGCAGCGATACGTACGTCGTGACGCGAGGGCCTTTCGTGCCGATCGGCCCCTTGGAGATTTGGACCATCAGCTCCTGCCCCTCGCTCAATAACTGCTCGATAGGCTTTGAGCTTTCCCGCTTGGGACGCAGCATGTCCGCGTCCTTGTCGTCTTCATCGGCATCGACGAGCGTATCGCCCTGCTCCGCATCCATCGACAAATCTGACACGTGCATGAAGGCCGCTTTTTCCAGGCCGATGTCGACGAACGCCGCCTGCATGCCCGGCAGCACCTTCGCGACCTTCCCCTTATAAATATTCCCGACGAAGTCTTTGTGCTTCGCACGGTCTCCGAAGAGATCCGTGACCACCCCGCCGTCCAACACCGCCACACGGGTTTCTTCCCGTGCGACCGTAATCGCAATTTCAATTCCCATCACACTCACTCCTTCTGTGAACGGACCCGTCGCGCGGATCGTGACCGAAGAACGCGGGCTGCTCACCCAGGCTCTCGAATCCAGTCACCGCATCGATCGCGTGACGGCCCCATCAATGAATACGTCGTCGACAGCCGCCCTCTCGCAAGAGCACAAGCCGTCCGTCGTTCGGTTAATAAAACAAACTCAATCGTCGTCGTTTGACGTTCAGCAAGAGGCCGAGCGAGGCCATCGTCATAATGGTCGCGCTGCCGCCGTAACTCATCAGCGGAAGCGGAATCCCGACGATGGGGAACATCCCCGCCGTCATGCCAATATTCACCACGACGCAAAAACACAACATGCAAATGATGCCGACCGCCAGCAATGCCCCGAGTTCGTCCTTGGCGCGCGCGGCAATCTCCAACGAGAGCCAGATCAGCGCGATGAACAAGCCCAGCAGCGCCAGGACGCCCACAAATCCCCACTCTTCGGCGAACACGGAAAACACAAAGTCCGTATGACCTTCCGGCAAAAATTTCAATTGGCTTTGGGTGCCCCCGTACAACCCTTTTCCCGTCAGCTCGCCCGATCCGATTGCAATGCGCGACTGCAAGGCATGGTACCCCTTGCCGCCGGGATCGTAGGCCGGATCGACGAATGCCATAATGCGCTGTCGCTGGTAATCATGCAACGACCCCCACATCATTTCCCAGGCAAAGGGAAACAGCATGAGCGAGAATAAGAGAATAATTCCCAGCGCTTGCGAACGCATGCCCACGATCAACAGCATCGCCGCATAGACCGCCAGAAAACTCAGCCCGCTGCCTAGGTCCGGCTGCTTGAGAATCAGCAACAGCCCCGGCGCAACCAGGATGCCGGGTATGACCACCCGTTGCAACCAACCAACTCGCGGGGCCTTCGAATAGTAATGCGCCAGCACGAGAATCAACACCAGCTTGGCGAATTCCGACGGCTGAAAAGCAAACGGTCCGATCGGAATCCATCGTTGGGCGCCGCGACTTGTCTTCCCTTCGAATAAGACGACCAACAGCAGCAGGAGAATGATCGCGTAAGAAGGATACGCCAGTCGGGCGATCCGATGATAGTCCGAGACCAGCATGATCAGGAATGCAATACTCCCCAGCAGAATCCAGACCAACTGCTTGGCATAGAAAGGGAGACCCGATCCTGCCTGGTCATGCGTCACGCTATAAATGGAGAGGACGCCAACACCAAGGATGAGGCTGACCAACCCGATAAAGCGGAGGTCAAAACTGTCGAAGCCTCGGCTATCAATCACCCGGTTGAGCATCCAATACCTTGTCGAACGGCTGCGTCACTCGGACGCTCGGAATGTCAATCGTCGCATCGGGTGGTTTGTTCTTCAGTTTCATATAGGTCTCGATCACTTCTTTGGCCAGAGGAGCCGCCGCAGTTCCCCCATGTCCCATATGTTCCGCCAGTACTGCTACCGCAATCGTAGGGGCTTCCACCGGCGCAAACGATACGAACCAGGCATGATCGCGGAATTTTT
>JBKJWE010000265.1:0-3772 GCA_046717045.1 Nitrospiraceae bacterium
CGCGCATTCAGGAACTGTCGCAGTTGGTCGAAGTGGACGTGGCGGGACGCCCCGGCGGCGCTGTGTCCTTGGCCGTCGGTATGGCCTCGATCTTTTCCGCGCTGCCTGGCATGGCGGGGTTGATGGCTTATTGGTATCAGTTCGCGCTGGTGTTCGAGGCGCTGTTCATCCTGACGACGATGGATACGGGCACTCGGGTGGCGCGGTATCTGCTCCAGGAAATGGGGGGCCGGCTGTATGCTCCCTTGAAACAGATCAATTGGTGGCCGGGTGTACTGGCGAGCAGCGGGTTGGTCGTGGGCGCGTGGGGCTACTTGATCGGCACGGGCAGTATCTCGACGATCTGGCCGATGTTCGGCGCGGCGAATCAGTTGCTTGGTACCTTGGCGCTCTGCGTGGGGACGACGGTGCTCATTAAGATGTGGAAGGCGCGGTTTCTCTGGATTACGGCACTGCCGATGCTGTTTGTCGGCGCGGTGACGCTGACCGGGTCGTATGAGATGTTTGGCCTGTTTATCACGGAGGCGGCGACCCTGACCGATGGCGGGCAGGCCTTGGCGCTCTATCTGGATGCGGGGTTGGTGGCCGTGGTGGCCTTGTTCGCGGTAATCGTCTTGGGCGATAGTGCGACGCAGTGGTATGGGTATGTGATTCTCAAGCGGCCATTTATCAGTAGCGAGGTCATCGTATTGGCTGGGGGTGGCTCGGCGGGGCGATTGCAGAAGGCGATGACTAAAGAAGAAAATAAGTTGTGTTTGCCGGGCGGGGGCTGTTGCTAACGTTGAATTAACAGGAGGCGATCGTGGCGGATCAGTTTTCGTTCGATGTTGTGTCTGAAGTCGATATGCAGGAAGTGAAGAACGTCGTCGATCAGGCGACGAAGGAGATCAAGCAGCGGTTCGACTTCAAGGACTCCAAGACCGAGATCACCCTGAAAGAGAAAGAAAAGGAACTGAGCGTGGTGTCCGATGATGAATATAAGCTCAATGCGGTGATGGACATTATCAAGACCAAGTGCGTGAAGCGGAAGGTGTCGCTTAAAGCGCTGGAGTTCGGCAAGATCGAAGATGCTTTAGGCGCGACGGTGCGACAGGTGATCAAGATTCAAAGTGGCATCGTGTCCGACAAGGCGAAGGAGATTACGAAGGCCATCAAGGAGTCCAAATTAAAAGTACAGGCGCAGATTCAGGGTGAGCAGTTGCGGGTGCTGAGCAAGAGTAAAGATGAATTGCAGGCGATGATGGCATTCTTGAGAAGCAAGGATTTCGGGATCGATCTACAGTTTGTAAATTTCAGGTAGGGTAGGATGCTGAAACAGGCCCCCAACTGCATTCTCGGTCGATCGACCGCCTCAACGTGCATACGGCAGCACGCCTCGGCGCTCAATTCTCCCTGCGGCCTTGTTGGATGACCTGTTTGAGCCTCCTGAAGAGATTCTGCAACGTTCAACGCATGACACACGCGCTCGCCCTTCTCCTTCTTTTTATTACGGCTCTCGCCGGCTGCAATCGCAGCGATCCCATCGTCGTGATCCAGCTCCATCCGAAGAACCCGGACATCATCTATATCGCCACAAACGACTACATCTATAAGACCCGTGATGGCGGACAGGCCTGGACGAACTTGTCGAAGGGCATGAGTCATTCTCGTGTGATTTCAATGGCCGTCGATCCGACCTATCCCGCGACGGTGTATGCGGGTACGAAGGGTGATGCCGTGTACAAGAGCCACGATGGCGGGCAGCGCTGGGCTTCGATGCGTTCGGGGTTAGACGATGCAACGATCTCGTCGGTGGTCAATCAGTTCGTCTTCGATCCGACGGACAGCAATCACATCTTTCTCGCCACGACGATGGGCGTGTCCGAGACGAAAGACGGTGGCGAGCATTGGACAAAGAAAATGGAAGGGATGAAGGAAGTGCTGATGGTGGTGACGCTCGGCATGGATCCGACGAGGCCGGCGATCATCTACGCGGGCACGAGCGGCGGGGTGTACAAGACGATCAACGAAGCCGGCCATTGGGAGAAGGTGAACAACGGCCTCGTGTCGCCCGACATCATCAAGTCGTCGCGGGCGCTCAATGTGACATCGGTGCTGGTCGATCCGTTTGAACCGGAAACGGTGTACGCCTCCACGCTGGCGGGACTCTATAAAACGACGGATGGCGGCAAGGCCTGGGTGCGAATCGGACAGTCGCTGCACGATCAGATGTTGTTTTCGATGATCTTAGATCGCACGAGAAAGGACGTGATTTATCTGGGTGGCCGGGAGGGCGTGCATCGGAGCGAAGATGGCGGAACGACGTGGGTCACGCTGAATAATGGTTTTGCGACACTCAATGTCCGCTCGTTGGTGCAGAGCCCGACAGACCCGACCATGTTCTATGCGGGAACAAACGGCAGCGGGTTGTATAAGAGTCGAAACAGAGGAGAGACCTGGGGGTTAGTCTCGACCGTGCTTCCGGGTCAGTGAAGGAGACTACTGCTGCGGGCCGGTTCCGCGTTCTTGCATGGTCGAACCGACTGAAGAAGAACCGAAGGATGAACCAACACTCGACTCTCCAAGGCTCGATCCCACGCTCGAGCCGCCGAAGCTCGATCCCACCGTTGAATCCGGCAGGCTGGATCCAACTGTCGAACGCTGCAGCGAAGATCCGACCGCCGAAGACGACTCGCTGTTGAGGTCCGATTCTCCGAGCGAGGGCCCGGCGCGACCCGTCCCGCCGATCGCGAAGCCAGCCGGCCCCGAGGCGCCGATCTCGCTGCTGTGGCGCGTGGAGGCTCCGATATCTTGGCCCGTCACGCCTTCACCGCCAATCGCGTTGCCGGTCTTCGGAGTTTTTCCGATACTCGGTCCTGCAGCGGGCGTGGTGCCGATGCTGGCACCCGTCTTGGGTCCTGTGGATTGCTTCGGCGCGCGGATGTCTCTCTCGATTGATTCTTCCATCTCGCGAATCGCATGAGCCGCTCGCCCTGATTCCTCCAAGTCGCCTGACTCGCGGGTGTTGCTCGCCCTGCCGATGCGTTCGAGCGTGGCGCGCAGTTTCTTCAGATCCGCCCGGGCCTTGGCGACGGTCGGGACCATTTCGCGGAGCATGATACCGCGCGAGGCCATCGAATGATTTGAAATATTAGCTTGGGTGGACTTGAGGAGATCGTTGACTTCATCTCCCATCTCTTCTACTTGCGCAAGTTCCGTGAGGTCCGTTTTGCAGCAGTCGAGAAATTGACGGTAGCGGGTCAGGAAGGTCGACACGTCGCTTTGCAGATTGTCTACGTTGAATTCTCGGGGCTCTCGAGGCGGTTGTCCGGCTGCCTCTTCTGATTCAGGGGCTTTTTCCTCGACCAGGGGAACACAGCCAGGTCGTAGTGTGGCGGAGTATTGCTGATCGGATGGACGATCGGGGCACCAATAGATGGTCGAGGCCGCTTGGGCTTGACCCGCAAGGATCCAGCCGAATCCGAGAGCCAGGAAATGGATCACATATCGTGGGCTGATCTGCATATCAACATTCTCATCCCGAACTCATGAAAATGCAATCAAACCAGCTAACTCCGCGTTCTTGAACGGAAGGCGGCAATCGGCTACGCTGCCTTTCCACCAAGTCCCCGCACGATTGAGGAGGCCAGCTCATGCCGGTGATTGCCATTGAAGACGCCGCCAAGCACGTTGGAGAAGAGGTCACGATTCGGGGATGGTTGCGAAGTCGACGCGACAGCGGCAAGCTGCACTTTCTGATTGTTCGCGACGGCAGCGGTGATGTGCAGGCGGT
>JBKJWE010000266.1:0-3630 GCA_046717045.1 Nitrospiraceae bacterium
CGCAACAGGTCAATCTTCCGCAGTGGGTTCCCCTCGATCACGATCAAGTCGGCTGCTTTGCCTCGCGCAATGGTCCCGACCGTATCCTGAATCCCAATCAGTCTCGCTTATGATGATGTTGAAGCGATGATGGCTTACATCGGCGTCATGCCGAAGGCCAAGATTCGTTCCACTTCTTGCGCGTTGTCTCCGTGATAATTGAAGGGCGTGCCGGCATCCGTACCCATGGCGATCGGAATGCCGTCGCGCAGGGCTTTCTTGAAACTCACGGCATGGCGTTTCGTCATGGATTTGGCCTTGTCCCTAGCACTGTCCGGGACACCGCACCCTTTCCGGCAGGCGGCGGTCGTGGCCAGTGCGGACAGCGTCGGAACCATAAACACACCACGCTGTTTCATCAGCAAGGCCGCCTCGTCGTCCAATAAGGTGGCATGTTCGATAGAGTGGACACCGGCGCGAATGGCGTTCTTCATGCCGGAGGCTCCATGCGCATGGGCGGCGACTTTGCGTCCGGCTCGTTGGGCCTCGTCAACGGCTGCCTGCAGTTCATCCACCGTCATCTGCGCTTGATCGGGCGAGGTGCCGGGGGTGAGCACGCCGCCCGAGGCGATGACCTTGATGACCTCGGCTCCGGCGGCAATCTGTTCACGAACCACCTGGCGAACCTGATCGACGCCCTCCACTTCTTGCCCGATGAACCGCGCATGGCCGCCGACCATACAAATGGCCAGGCCGGCGCCGATGATCCGAGGCCCCGGCACGAGGCCGCTTTCGATCGCGCGTTTGAGCGTAAAAATTGAATGGTCGCGGCAGCCGACGTCGCGCACGGTCGTGATGCCGGCTTCGAGTGTGTGGCGTGCCGCTTGGCCGGCCTTGAGGAGGTTCAGCGAGGAGGTTTCCCGGCCGATCGCGCCGACCACGTCGGGCTCCGCGCCGAGACAAAGATGCACGTGACAGTCGATGAGGCCTGGAAGGAGCGAATATCCCCGCCCATCAACAGCCACGGCTCCACGCGGGACGGGAATGTCGCGGCTCGACCCCACGGCGGCGATCGTGGCCCCGCGGATGAGGACGGTGGCGCGCTCGATCATGTGACCGGCGCCGTCGATCACGCGCACGGCACGAATGGCGATCGGGTGCGTCATGGGACGTCGATTGGAATCGTAATGATGATCCCGCCCATCACATCGCCGACTTTGTAATCGCGCCGGGGACTGTTCGGGTGTTGGTTGTGGCAGACTACGCAGGATGGCGAAACGGCATGATCGGGATAGACCGCCTGGTAGTAACGCCCGCCGTTGAGTTTGACGAAGCCGCCGAACGGCTTCGAGGGATCTTTATTGACGGTGTCGAGCCCCTTCCGCTCAAAATCCGTCGTCGCGCCATTCCAGACGTAGATGGGCGTAAGGCTGGCGAGGCGGAACGAGAATTTCAAGTCCTTCTGTGCGACCATGCGGCCGGATTCCAGGAGAAATTGTGCGGGAAGCGGCACGCCCTTTTCATCGCGCCAATGTTCGATAGCCTCGGCAATGCCGGACGTGGTGAGCTTGTTGACGACGTTTTCCGTATAATTTTTGCGATTGGCCTCGATGATCGCATGAATGTAGGACGCCGCCTTTTCCGGAGGCACGAGGTCGGACTTCAACTGATTGGCGAGTGTCAGCGCGAAAATCCAGTAACTCACGACGGCGATAAAGGCGAATGAGCCGCCACCCAGGACCCACAGCAATGGTTTGTTCATGCGACGTCCATCCTTCCCTTTCAGGAGTTGGTACGGCTGTAGACTCGTGCCGCGGCTTGTAGCGCGACACATGGTGTCGAGAGCCACCCGCCTCGAATGAAACATTCTTCCAGCGCGTTGAGCAACGTCAAGACAAGCGCTTCGGTGGACGACTCGCCCATCAATCCGATTCGCCATACCTTGCCATTTAATGGTCCTAAGCCGCCGCCGATCTCAATATCGTAAGCCGCAAGAAGGGTGGCGCGGACAGAAGCTTCTGGAATATGCGACGGCAGGGTGACGCAATTCAAGGTCGGCAACCGATGTCCTGCGGGAGGAAGCGGCGACAGCCCGAGTTCAATCAGCCCGGCCATGAGTGCGTCGCTGTTGAGTTGATGTCGTGTAAACCGAGCGGGCAAGCCTTCTTCGTCGACAAGTCGTAACGCTTCACGCAGCGCGTAGAGCATCGAGATCGGCGCCGTGTGGTGATACGCCCTCGTGCCTTCCGACCAGTAATCGGCGATCAAGGCCATGTCCAAGTACCAGCTTTGACAGGGAGTGCGTCTGGATTTCACGATGGCGAGCGCCCGCTCGCTCAAGGTCAGAGGCGCGAGCCCTGGTGGGCAGCTCAAACATTTCTGTGTGCCGCTGTAACAGGCATCGATCCCCCATCCGTCGACGTTGACGGGTACGCCGCCCAACGAAGTGACGGCATCGACGATCAGGAGCGCGCCATGGTCTCGACAGAGGCGTGCGATCGGTTCAATCGGTTGCCAGGCGCCGGTCGACGTTTCGGCATGCACGATGGCCACGGCTTTGACCGGACCGGATCGGTGCAGGGCCTGCGCAACGTCATCCGGGTCCACGACCTGTCCCCAGGGCGCCTCTACACGAATGGCTTTCCCGCCGCAGCGTTCGACAACGGTGGCGAGGCGTGTGCCGAATATGCCGTTCACGCCGACGATGACGGCATCGCCTGGTTCCACCAGATTGACGACGGAGGCTTCCATCCCGGCCGAACCGGTACCGGAGACGGCAATGGTGAAGGGATTCGTCGTCTGAAAGACGATTCGCAACAGCGCCTGAACGTCGTTCAGCACGCTGAGAAACGCCGGGTCGAGGTGGCCTAGTAAAGGGGTCGACAGGGCCCGCAACACCCGCGCATGGACCATGCTGGGGCCAGGGCCGAGCAAGAAGCGACGGGGAGGGCGCAGATCTTGAATTCTCATACAAGTCCGGTGAGTTATGCCCGCAGTATAGCGGAGTGGAGGCTGCTTGAGCCATGAGTTATTCAGAACTGATCGGCCGCGCCGTAACTACTTTGAGGGGATTCTCGTTGAAAAATAGCCGTGTTATGATTCCAACCATTATGGAGTTGGATTCCTCGTCGATCTCAGCGCCGCAGTCCGCCTCCTGGTGGCGGGCCACCGATGCGCCTCCACCGGTCGGAATATATACCAGCCGGTTTTCAACTGCCGTCAGTGTGCTCGCGGCGTTGTTTCTTATTGTGTCCCTCGCCTCCGTCATATGGCTTTCCTCTTCGATTTCCAAGCTCGAACGTATGGACTCGCCTGAACGTGCACTGTCATTGATGGTCAGCCGCACGATGGATGTGCAAGAGGGCCTTGCACGTGCCCCGCAATGGGAGCAACGGCTGTTCGCTTGGACGACCGGCGATCCCGTGAATGAACGGACTCAAGCGATCGCGTGGTACCGTGAACTTGCCTCGGTGTCGGACGATCCGCTGGTGCCGCTGCAGCTGGCTATTCTCCAAGCCGAATCGGGTCATGGGGGACAGGCGATTCTCTCGGCGTCGGAATGGGCTCATGCCGAAGACCCCTTGCCGCGGTATGCGGAGCTGGTCCTTGCGGCCTATGGCGAAGGATCGACCTACGATGCCAAGTCGTATG
>JBKJWE010000267.1:0-7706 GCA_046717045.1 Nitrospiraceae bacterium
GCTATGAAGCCTTCAAGGCGATCGCCGAACGGCACAATTTCCCCCCTGACTTTCCCTCTGTCCACATCGCCGTCTCCTTGCTGTCGATGATCCTGTCACGCCCCGATGTGTATTCTGTGATCGCCGAGATCGATGATCGCGTAGTCGGCAGCAATTTCCTCTGGGAGGGCGATACCATCGCCAGCGTGGGCCCGATTACCGTCGTTCCTGCCGCACAGAACGGCAGCGTGGGGCGTCAATTGATGGAGCGTGTGCTGGAGCGAGCCCACACACGGCAGCATGTCGGGGTCCGGCTCGTCCAGGCCGCTTACCACAACCGCTCGCTTTCCGTGTACACCAAGCTCGGCTTCCATGCGCGCGAACCCCTCTCGGCATTGCAGGGACCGCCGCTGCATCTTGAGTTGCCAGGCTATCGGGTGCGCGCCGCGACCCTCGACGATCTCGGCGCGAGCAATGACTTATGCCTAAGCGTGCATGGGCACGATCGGCATGGCGAACTCGCGCACGCCATCGCCGATGGAACGGCCAGAATCGTCGAGCACGGCGATCGAATCACCGGTTATACCACCGATATCGGCTACTTCTCTCATGCCGTCGGCCAGACGAATGAAGAGCTCAAGGCGCTGATCGGGGCGGCGCCGGCGTTTGCCGGCCCGGGGTTCTTGCTCCCGACCAGGAACGCCGAATTGCTGCGATGGTGCCTGACTCATGGTCTGCGCGTGGTCCAGCCCATGACACTCATGAGCCGCGGTCTGTATCAAAAGCCGGCCGGCGCATTTCTCCCTTCGGTGTTGTATTGACGGCTCTCAGAGACCCCGTACAGGCACGGGGCAAGGAATCCGGTCTACCGCACACAACCCACTCCGTTTAAAAGAGAGGCGCCCACATGCCGTATGTCAACGTGCAGATCACAAAAGGTGCGACGAGAGCACAGAAGGCTCAACTCGTTCGTGAAATGACGGATTCGCTTGTCCGCATACTCGGAAAGAAACCGGAACACACTCATATCGTGATTCAAGAAATTGCCGAAGCGGACTGGGGAATCATAACGGTGTCAGGAACCATTTCGTGGCGCGTGGCAGGTCGCGTGTTCTTCGCCGTCCCCCACCCGCTGCTCAAACAGTCCCGTGCACCCGCAACCAACCCTGCTACTGTCCTCCTCGTCTCATCCCCACTCATTGATCTACCATACCCGCCCCGTACCTAGTTGACGCTTATACAATATTTTGTATATACTGTAAATCGTGAAACGGGTCGTGTGGCTAGGATCATCTCGAGAGAATGTCCAAGGCTGGTCTGTTGCGGTACAGCGAGATGCTGGATATCAGCTCTTCAAGGTTCAATCAGGCCTGGACCCGTCTGACTAGAAGCCTATGCCCAGCGTAGGTAATGGTGTTCAGGAGATCCGGATTCACTGCGACAACGAATACCACATTATTTATTTGGCGAAACTGGCAGAGGCTGTTTATGTCTTGCACGGCTTCGAGAAGAAGACGCGCAAGACCCCTTAGGCAGCGCGTGATGTTGCGCGCCGACGGCTTCAGCTGTTGTTGAGCCAGAGGAGGAGCACATGAAGAAACGTACCTCGATGAACAATATCTTTCGAGATTTAGGTTTCGGTGCGGAGGAAGCAGCTAACTTCAAGCTCCGAGCGATGCTCATGGTCGAGCTTGAGAAGCACATTCGTGAGAAGGGCCTGACACAAAAGAGGGCTGCTGAACGTCTTGGCGTCACTCAGCCTCGAATCAGCGACCTCATGCGCGGGAAAATTGACTTGTTCAGCGTTGATACTCTCATCACCATGCTGACCCACGCCGGCCTGAAAGTCGATGTGAGAGTCAGACGAGTCGCGGCCTGAAGAGTACGATCAAATGGGCCAGGAACCATTTCGCGGCGCGTGGCGGGCAGATATCTATCTCGTCGGGGAGGCCTCGGAGGAATCGCCCTCTCTTATGACGAATGTCGCGATCTCTTGGTCGCACATCCCGCCGCAGCTACTTCTGAGCGTCTTTGTTGCGATGACGCCGTCTCGCCCCACATAGGTCCAATCTTTCACAAGAAACATTTGTTCCGGGGTTGTGCCGGCTTCGCCGCGGCCACTGAAGTACATGGAAGACCAAAAGGGATAGAACTCAGGCGGGTTGGGAACACATTTGCCGTTCAGGATAAAAGCCATTCCTGTGCTCGTTTCCTGGCTCATTCCAAGAATCCCGTACAACAATTCAATTTTCGGCTGCTCTTCCAACTGGATGAAGGCTTGATAGACACGCAAAGGAACCGCGCCTTGTCCTCGTACCAGCGGAGTACAGGCGTTCCAATTCGGCAGCGGGCCGGTGTTGTAGGTGATATTTCCTTGTCCCCTATACAGCGACTCTGCCCCGGGCTGGTCTTCCTGGGGAGCATCTAACCGAATCGTTGAGGAGGCTTCCGACCGAGCGGGGTCTCCGTTGGGATTCGTGGATACAATCACCGAGCGGAATTCCAGGATGTAGTCACCGTGGACGACACACCCGCAGTCCGGTGGTTTATGGAACTTTCCTCCCATGGCTTCAATCCAGTCATTGGCAAACCTTTTGACTGCGTCAAAAGACATGCGTGGAGGCTCCGGCGTCACGGGCTCCAGCAATCCCCGACGGCCCTTGAACCCTTCAAGAATTAACTCGTCATTCTGCATATGCCTTAAGAAAGCGGCTGGAGTATTGGTGAGGGATGAAGTTTTGATATGCAGGCACATGTCCTTCGCACTTCGGCCGACAAAGTAGTTGTGCCGCATGGGGATGATCCAGGAGAAGATATGGCATTCCTTGCAAGCCGCTCGCATCGGATCAAAGGCTTGCTGCTTGATGAGATCGTTATCAGATATATCCGAGGAGCTCTCGGCAATCGTCTTGAGTCCCTGGATCGTCCTCGCGGCTATGGTGCCTTGGGGATCGCTTCCTATGGTCAAAGAATTCTGGAAGTCAGACAGCTTCAAAAAGTCTTGCGTTTCTTTGCGGATATCGATGTAGCCGCCACCATGACCGCCCGTTTGGGAGAACGGGTTGACGCCGCCGTGGCAATTAAGACAGCGCGGTTCCTGGAAAAGCGGTGCGAGTCTCTTGAAAGCTTTGACGGCCGCGTTTTCCTGACGCACTGTTAATGGACAAGAGTTTTTTTCTCCATGAACATGGGATGGCCTGATGAAGCCGAAAAGGACGGCAGTCGCAAGACCCAATAGAGCCGCGCCAATAAACCAAACGTACATATGACGTAGGTTCCTTGGCATGGAAGACCTTTCCAAAGGCCACCATACTAGCTAATTGCTTCGGATTCATCAATCCGACACAAAGCGCTTATCTGGCGTGAAGAACAATTTTCACAGCGCGTGGCGGGCCAGGCTCCCTCCTCACCTCCCCGTTCCGCCGACTCCAACCCGGGACCAATAGAAACGCTCCCGACTTTGCAGTACACTCCCCGCAGTCATGTTGGGCAATGGTGCCAGTACATTCAGCAAAGGAGAGCATCGATGACGCGTTGGCTGGCTCATGGTCTCACCCTCGCTGTGATGATTTCCCTCGTTGGCTGTGTGTCCACCCCCCCAAGAAAGGCTGCCGAGGACATTGGTTTCACTCGGGCGCCGCAGCTTGGCGGGACGGATAACCTTTGGCTCATGCACCACGATGGATCAGGCCAGTCGCAACTTAATTTAGGCGCTGATGGTAATAGCTCCCTGACGTGGTCGCCTGATGGCAACTACATTGCGTTTGAATCCGTCCGAGATGGCAACCTTGAGATCTACACCGCGCGGGTTATCGACAACGGCGACGACACATATTCTGCCCAGGACATTCAACGAAGGACCACCAGCTCTGCGGACGATTCATTTCCAGCATGGTCGAATGATTGCGCATGGCTTGCGTTTTCATCCAACAGAGCCAACCAGAATCATCACAACATTTATCAACTCGATGTGAGCAACAACACCGTGACTCCCATTACGAGCGGCAATTACGAGGATCTATCCCCTTCATGGTCTCCTGACGGGTCCAAAATCGCATTCACGCGTAACGTGGGTAATGCGTCACGAGAGATTTACGTTCACATGATGAGCTCTGGACAGGATATTCGACTGACGAATAACAATGTGAACGATACTGATCCCTCTTGGTCGCCATCCGGTCGCATTATTTTTGCGAGGCATTCCGAGGATGGCAGTCGTGCGGCCCTGTTTGAAATGGACGCTGTCGACGCCAATGGTGACGGAACCGGAGACCATTTACAGCCAATCTCGACCCCAAACGCCAATGAATATGACCAGAAGCCGGAGTATTCCCGCAGCGGGAAAGAGATCGTCTTCTTTCGAAGTCACGAAGCTGGCGGGGGAGGACCTGGAGATGTGTGGAAACTACTCATCCAGGACGGGACCATCATGGATCCCCTCCTGAACCTCTCCCAGACCAATCCGCAACACGAACATGGCGCAACGTGGAAGCGAAATGGAGTATGTGTAAGAAAAGGGAAGTAGCGGTGCAGCAATTGTTGCCTGCCAATTTTCTGCCTCAAAGTATTCTGAATTTGGCGGCGCGTGGCGGACCGGCAAATTCTTTATCTCCCCGCCTCTCACCTTTCCAATCTTCGCTAGCCTGCCCTAAGTAACTTGCTATACTCAAGAAGAAATTTCTGAAACAGACTAAGCGGAGCGGCATGCGAAAAATAGTCTTCTTCATTGGATACGGGCTCTCACCATTCTGGGCTGTGAGTGCTGTTGTTTTCATTGGAGGCCTTTTCTCGCGCGGTGATTACTGGAACGCGGCGCCCTGGCTGGTAGTCTTTTCAATTCCAATATGCGGTGCCACCGTGCTTGTTGCCGTGATCACCCTAATTCTGCATGCAAGTGCTGACGGTGACCCAGCCCGTAAGAAAGCAGTCGCTACAAAATGGTTTTGGGCGCTGAACGCCTTGCTTATCGTCATCGCGGGTCTGTGGTGGCTTCAAGTGAAGAGCCTGAACAGAGATATTGAGACGGAGAAAACTCGCGCGCTGGAATTCGTGCGAAGCCATGAAACGGTTGTCCAGCGCTTCGGACCTGATCTGCATGTCAGTCTCGCCTTGTATACGACAAACAGGGCGACCGGCAAACCCCAGAGCTATGAAGTTTCCATTGATACGAAACTCCCTACAGGCTCAGATCCGAATTCGCGTTATGTCTATGGAATCGTCCGTGTCGAAGGAACGGGAAATCAAAGGCATCTGGTCCTGGATTGCATAACGCCTCTCTCTATGGGGTATCGGGATGGTTTCAAAGATCCATGCAAGCAATGATTTCTAACAGCGATGCGCGCTCGGGATCGTTGCGGAAACGAATGGTGTCAGCAACCATTTCGCGGCGCGTGGCGGGGACTTCAGCGCAACTGGAGACTTTCTATGGAAAGTTTGCAACGACTTGGCAAATCAACAATGGATCGAACTTAACGGAACGGAAGTTGTAGAAGAGGTAGCGCTTAAGAGAGCCCACCGTCTTTTCAGAAGTAAAATCAACCGCCCTTAAGAGCGCCATGGGTACGGCGTGTCGCTTGTCCCTTTCCATGCATAAGGGTTGGCGCCAAGAGGCCAACTATGCCTCCCCCCACTGCACCAACAACTGCACCAATCACGGGTACGGCTATGCTGCCTACAGCGAAGCCAAGACCAACCACGGAACCAATAGACGCTCCTGCTACTATGCCCGCCCCAACACCTTCTGCCGTTGTAGCAGGCTTTTCCTCAATTACATTTGTCATATGCATCTCCTTTATTCTCTTTAATTATACTCTATACAGTGCTGGGATACACACTGTCATTTTTACTCCTTTCTTAGAGTTCCCAGCGTGGCAAAGTGCAACTGAGCAGATAAACAACAGTCCGGTTACGAAATACACCGGTAATCCTGGAATGAACTTGCTGTCATGTCGCCATACAACTATGAAAGCTGCGTACAAACCAACAGCAAAGGCTACAACGATTAGAGACAACCCAAGAACGGAATGGGTTGAAAGTTTGGGCCATAATCCCTCGATAGTTGAACCGATCAATCCCAACATATAAAACGTCAACGCCCAAGGGCTCACGTCTACTATAATACCCATATCTGGCTTGAAGCCTGGACTGCCGGTCATCCATGCAAGGATAACAATTGCAGATACTACGATCGGGCCAATAATAGGAACGGCAACCTGCCAAAATAACCACTTCCATTGGATACCCACTGAGACTCCTTTCTTTAGCTGCGAAAATATATGGCAAGAATATTAAAAACTCAAGGCAAGAAAACAGGGACATTCTGTATTTCCCGGCGCGTGGCGGTCCGGCGTTTTCATCCCTTCCTTGCCCCAGGTTTGCTCTGCCACCTCGTCACCATTCAGTTCGGCAACTCACATTCTCTAGGTCAACAATCTGACCCATGATAGGCTTTGTTCATGATGGCTAGCTTCGTACATTGGATCCTCATTTCAGTCGGAGCCTTAATCGCTCTCGATCTCTTCAGAATAAAGACTCAAGGGCGCTGCACGAAACCTGCCTCACAAGAATTGGTATCAGCGCTTCAACGTGCAGAAACTTCATACCGCAAGACAATATTCAGTTTCCGGTGTTCGTGTATCCAATCAAGGTGAATCCATGAACGAAGAATTGCTGCAGCTGGCACAGCGGATGCCCAAAGCCGAGTTGCATCTGCATATCGAAGGCAGTCTGGAACCGGAGATGGCGTTCCATCTGGCCGAGCGCAACGGCGTACAGCTGAATTATCCCAGCGTGGAAGCCCTGCGTGCCGCTTATGCCTTCAACAATCTGCATGAATTTCTGGATATCTATTACACCGGCATGTCGGTACTGCTGAAGGAAGAGGATTTTTACGATCTCACGTGGGCTTACCTGCAGCGGGCGCATCAGGACAACGTGGTGCATGTGGAGATTTTCTTTGATTCGCAGGCACATCTGGAACGCGGCATTCCGCTGGACGTTCAGATCAGCGGCATTCGCCGTGCGCTGCAGGATGGCAAGGAGCAGCTGGGCATCAGCTTCAGGTTGATTCTGTCATTCCTGCGTCACCTGTCTGAAGAAAACGCCTTTGAAACCCTGAAGCTGGCCCAACCCTTTCTGGATCAGCTGGATGGCTTCGGGCTGGATTCCTCGGAAATCGGCCACCCGCCGGAAAAGTTTGCACGGGTGTTCGCCAAGTGCAGGGAACTGGGTTTTAAAATTACCGTCCATGCCGGTGAGGAAGGCCCGCCGGACTATGTCTATCAGGCACTGGATCTGCTGCAAGTGGATCGCATTGATCACGGCAACCACGCGCTGGAAGATACTGCACTGGTGCAGCGACTGGCGGATGAAGGCAAAACTCTCACCGTCTGTCCTCTGTCCAACCTCAAGCTCTGTGTTGTGAAGGACATGGATCAGCACCCGATACTGACCATGCTCAAACAGGGTTTAAAAACTACCATCAACTCGGATGACCCGGCCTATTTCGGCGGTTATGTGAACGACAACTACCGCGCACTCATTGAACACCTTCCAGTCACCCGCGAAGACCTCTACCAGCTGGCACGCAACGCCTTTGAAGGTGCCTGGGTCAGTGATGAAGAAAAAGCCGAACACCTGAATGAACTCAACCGAGTGTTTGCGCTGGGATGAAAGCTTTTTACCTGGACCGAAAAGTGGTCGGGAGTCTTTTCTTCACAGTCTTCTGA
>JBKJWE010000268.1:0-4469 GCA_046717045.1 Nitrospiraceae bacterium
GTCCAAGTCGGTCTCTTGGACCCAAAGAAGCTACCTGTCGTGGGCGTAGATCAAGCCCGAACCGTCCTCGATCAGTCGCTGCCGCTGAACATGCTGATGAAGCGAGACAAAGGGTAAGGCCCGTCTGCCACGCCGCGCGCCACGAAATGGTTCCCGCACCTTATCTTCATGCCAGTTCTTCCCGTACAAGCATCTCTCGGACAAGCACCTCAAGTTCATCGTGCATGAGATCAATGGCCGCCGCGAGCATTTCCAGCATCGCACCGCGCGAGCGAAGGTCCTCGATGGTATAGGTGCCGCCCGTTCCGAACAGCAGACTGATGCGCTGCTGCTGTTGCTCTTCACTCTGCCCTTCGATCCGGCTCAGCTCCTTCCAACCAGCCACGAGCTGTTCACGCAGGCTCTTGCCGTCCTCAGTGGGTTCGCTCAAGAACCGCCAGACCGGCCCCGGGAAATACCTGGCCTGCTGGGGATTCTCCCAGATCTCTTTGAGGAGATTCCTGGGGTGCTGAAAGTCATGCCGGCTGGGCTGATACAAACTCACTCCAGCGACTATCGAGGCCATGGTGCCGCCGACCAGCGCAGCGATCCCTTCGGCGACCGCGTGGCCAGCCAGGATCAAGCCGCCCGTCGCGACCATCGTCGCGCTCTCGATGATGACCGAGACCACGGTAGCGAGCTGCCTGTTACCTGCTTGCTTCTCGGCGAGACTGTCTGCCAGTCGGTCGGCACGAGCCTGTTCGCAGCGGACCACAGCCGCAAGGCTGGTGGCCTCCAGTGTGGCCAGCACCGTCAGAGTCAGGATTTGCTGGCGGACTAGGATCAGCTCGACGTCGGCGCCTTCCTTCTTCGTAGCCCGCTCCCTCTCCAGAGCGATGCTTTGCCAGAGCAGCGGAAGAAGGCCCACCGCCGCGGCGACTCTATGAAATCGAGGGGAGAAACCTTCGATTTGCCTGCTCTCAGAGGGCTCTATTGCCGACAATGACGTCGAAGGTAGCGGCCCCGCTGACGCCGGTGGGGGGGCGCATTCCCGCGCAAGGTGGATAGACGGATCTGGAGTGAATGACCGTTGTAGCGCGCAGCCATCTAGCAGCAGAACAAGAGCGCCTAGCAGCAGCCGGCTGCACAGTGACAACTGGGAGTTGTGTGAGCTGAGGCGCTTGCACACTGAATCACCATTGGAGTGAGGGACGCGATGGTACCTAGAGTTAGCTATTTAGGCAAGTATGGGTCAGAGGGATTCGTGGTCAGGCGTCGATATCGGACAACCCGACATCCGAGTTGTTTCACGGTGGCGGTGTTTAACATTTCTTTCCTTGCCCCAATTCTGATGACGCCGTCACGCTTTCACAGCGGCCGCAGCCATGGCCGCCGCGCGCGGCGGATGGTTCCGACACCGTTTTCCTCGCGCAAAGACAGAGCTTTCGGCTCGCCCCCGCGCGTTTCCCGACGGGCGTCGATCAGCGTTTGTCCAGGTTCGCCGACATCCCGGTCCTGCTCGTCGGTGGACGTCAATACACCAGCGGGATTTGCTGGGCCAGTTCCATTTTTAAGATCGAGCGGATCTTGGTCTCCATTTGGATATACCGGGCCGTTTTGGCGGACGACAGCACCTGGCCGATTTTGTCCGCATAGGACCGTTTGAGTTTGACTTCAGCTTCTTCGACCGCCAAGGCCTCGTCCAACAGCTTCTTGGCCGTCTCGTTTGAAATCGCACCCTTGCCGTTATTATAGGCCTCGGCATACTCTGAGATCGTCTTCATCAGCCGCTGATTGATCTGAACCAATTCTGTCTGGAAGCCGTCGTATAGCGGCCAAAACTTCTTCCCTTCCTCTTGGCTCAATCCCATGTTGCCCACGACCACCAGTTTCTTGTCCGCCTTTACCTTTTGCATCAGAATATCCATGTTCGTATCGGCCTTGCCCGACTCCTGGGCGTACAGCGGCCCCGCACAGCATAGGGTTCCCGCATACACAATGACAGTGAGAAATCGCATCGTCACTCCTTCCCGTCGGTGGCACAGCCTATGGATTCGGTGTTGTCCCGCTCAAGATCTCGCGTCGGTGTTCGATTGAGAACTAGCCCCCGCTTGAGAAGCCCCAAGCGGTGGACAAATAGTATTGGTCTGCTTGCCCTGTATCAATGCAGATTACGCCTTCTTCTGGAAGAGCTGAACTCTAGCACATCTGCCCCTTATCAGAGAAAAGAAAAAGCCCACTAATCATTGGATCAGTGAACCTATAGTATCCCGTAGCAACTAGACGACCGCGCTAGGCAGGTATCGCTGTCGGCGTGGGGATCTTCCTCTGCTATGCCATCGCGTAAGGACCGACGGTCTTTTCCCACGCTGAGATTAAAAAACAACTCTTGCCACCTTGTCTCCTAATTGAAAAGTGGAATGTCCCTATTTCTCTCCGCTTTCACCCTTTTTCTCTCTTGATCAGCCCACGAGTGCCAGGTAGAATCCTGTACGTTTTTACTCACTTTGCCAACGAAAGGAAGAGATATGAGTATTCACTTGAGCCGCAACTGTGTGCCGCTGTTAATGGCGATGCTGGTCACAATACCATGGGTAGCTGAGGCTGCAACCGAAGGGCAGCACGGAAGTCATAAATCAATGGCTGGGGTCGTGATCAAGAAGGATAATGTCCTCGCGGTCAAGACGACCGACGGTAGCACCTACCAAGTGAATGAGAATGCCTCTCGTCGCCACGGACATGAACCGTTCAAAGAAGGTGATGAAGTCACGGTGACGCTGGATGAAAACAACACCGTCATCGACCTGCATCACAAGGGCAAAGAAGGGAAGCACACCTTCGTGACGGGCAAGCTCGTGCACATGGGGAAAATGGAGAAGCAAGTCAAACTTAGAACTTCAGACGGTGAAAAGGTGTTCCCATTGGCGAAACAGGAGATCAAAACCAAAGGAATCGACGAAGGGACAGAAGTGACAGTGGAATTGAATGAAGCGGGCGCGGTGATAGACTTACATCGCGTGAAGTAAGGACAGGAGGCCCGTTGCCCTTGCGGCGGCGGGCCTCATTCAAATCCTGCAAAATAGTTCCTGCCACCTTAGCTGTAGCCCAAGCACCTCGCGCGGCGGTTGAACGACCGCGCTCTGGTCAGGCATCGCCGGCGGCGCGGGAATCTTCCTCTGCTACGCCCTCGCCTACGGCCTCACCGACGGCCTGATGCCCGCTGACCTCTGTATGCACGTGCTCGGGCGGGACGCCCATGCCAATCCTGAAGCTCACTGACACGGTCGGCGACGAACGGGCTAAACCCAGCTGCTGCCAATGATTTAGGGTACTCCAATTCGCTCAGGAAAGTTGGATATCACACCATCTACTCCGACGGAAAGCGCGCGCCGGATGTCACTCGGGCGGTCTGCCGTATAGACCCACACAAGCAACTCTGCGGCGTGGAATGCATCGACGAGGCGGCGGGTGGCCGTGTCGTGTCGAAGACCCACATGGGAAGGCTGATACTCCCTTGCCCAGGCAACGGGAGAAGAGGGCAGCCTACCGAAGAGCACCATGAGAGAAGCCTCCGGATCGGCCGATCGAACAGCTGTGAGCTCGTCGTGCAGGAAGGAAGCATAGATGACGGGGGCTTTGAATCCGGCCTCCTGTACCGCCTTCACGGCCTTCTGAGCCACTCCCTCGACCTTCAATTCCAACATCAATCCTGCTCTCCCTGCGGCCGCTTTGAGCACTTCCCCGACCGTCGGGATATGTTCGCCATTTCCCGCGTCGAATGCCTTAATGTTCTGGACTGATAAGCGATCGACTCGCCCCTTTCCGTTGGTCGTACGATTCACAGTCTCATCATGAAGGACCACGAGCCCGCCGTCTGCCGTGCGACGCACGTCGATTTCTATGAAGTCGACTCCGAGAGCGATCCCTTTCTGAATCGCGGCCACGGTATTTTCCGGTGCATGTCCCGCAGCGCCACGATGGCCGATTCTCAATACGCGACGCATGGAATCACCAGGAGCCACAGCCGAAGAGAGAACGGGCTGGAATGAAAAGTCACTCGATCGGTGCCGCAAATCGGAGGTTGTGCGCGTCTAGATTCTCGAGATATTCCTTCATACGTTTTTGCTCGTTGTGCTTGACGAATTCGATCACCTTGCCGTCAATCTCCAGCAATCCGAGCCCAGGGGGAATCTCGTCAGGGCGGATGACAAACAGATTCACCCCCAATTCCTTGGCTCTCACCTGTGCGTCCTTGACGCAGCGATCGATATACCGCTCGTTCAATCGGAGGAGATCGTTGAGTTCCAGTAGGTCTCGCAAAGGGTGCGGGTCGACACGAACGCTCCTCCTCGGAACATTGAGGAAGATGAACACCGTGTCGCATCCGACGCTAAACGCTTCTTCGACCGGGAGAGGATTGGCGAGGTCGGCATCAAGGTATCGATAGCCATCCAATTCGACCATCTCAAACAAAGGGTACAACGCCATAG
>JBKJWE010000269.1:0-3417 GCA_046717045.1 Nitrospiraceae bacterium
GCATTCGACGGTCTGTGTACCGTACCTCAACCGCGGTCCATAATGTTGGCCCGCACGACAAGAAGGTATCATCATGCCACATTCATTATGGAACGGAGCGATCAGCTTTGGTTTGGTCCACATTCCCGTTGTCTTACATTCCGCTGAGAACCGCAATAGCTTCGATTTGACCATGTTGGATCGGCGCAACATGAAGCCGGTCGGGATTAAACGGTACAACAAAGAGACCGGAAAAGAAGTGGGATGGGACGACATCGTAAAAGGCTATGAGTATGAAAAGGAGCGGTATGTGGTCTTGACCGATGAGGATTTTAAGCGCGCCAATGTTGAAGCGACACAAACGGTAGACATCGCGGCCTTTGTGGACGCACAAGAGGTCGCGCCCATCTATTTCGAGACGCCATATTATCTGGCCCCGGACAAGCGTGGGGAGAAGGGGTATACCCTTCTCCGGGAAACCTTGAAGGCCACCAATAAAATTGCCATCGCCACCGTGGTGATCCGCACCAGGCAGTATCTTGCGGCCCTCATCCCCAGCGGCGACCTCATTGTGTTGAACACACTGCGGTACAAGAACGAGCTGAAGCCGGCGAAGGATCTCGATGTGCCCTCGGGTAATTTGAAAACATCCGGCGTCGCGCCGCGCGAGATCGAGATGGCGAAGAAACTTGTGGAAGAAATGACCGAACAGTGGAAGCCGGAGCGGTACCGGGATACCTATCACGACGATCTCATGAAACTGATCGACAAACGGATCAAGGCGGGGGAAACGGAAGTCATTACCGAGTCCGAGGCCGACGAAGCGGGAGTGAAACCGGTCAAGGGGGAAGTCATCGATCTGATGGCGCTGTTGAAGCGGAGTGTGCAGGCAAAGGGACAGTCGCCATCACGAATGAAGAGTTCATCGAAGAAACCGGAGCAGCATTCACACCGAAAGAGTGCATAAGCGGCATGTGATGGCGCCATCCGTTAACACGAAGGACCCTGCAATCAAATTCGGACAGAAGCAGGTGATCGAATCTCTTGGCGCCGCAAAAACGGCGGGCTTGCGGTATGTCTCGGATGGAAGCCCGGGGATTGTTCGCAGAAAGCGAGGACAGAAATTCTACTACATCAGCCCAACTGGCAAGGTTCTGCGCGATTCCTCGTCCCTGCGCCGCGTGAGATCGCTCGTGATTCCGCCGGCCTGGAAAGACGTCTGGATCTGCTCGGACATCGACGGCCATTTACAGGCGACGGGTCGCGATGCCCGAGGAAGAAAACAGTACCGCTATCATCCACGGTGGAATCAGGTTCGGGACGACACGAAGTACGACCGTATGTTGATGTTCGGTAGACTCCTGCCGAAGATCCGAAAACGGGTCGCCAAGGACCTCGCGACGCCTGGCCTCTCCCGCGACAAAATTCTAGCCACAGTTGTCCGTCTGCTCGAGACCACCCTGATCAGGGTCGGAAACGAAGAGTATGCCCGTACCAATGAGTCGTTCGGGCTCACCACCATGCGGGACCGGCATGTGAAGGTGAACGGAAATAGCTTGCGCTTCGAATTTCAGGGGAAGAGCGGTATCCGACATGCCGTCGCTCTGACAGATCGGAGGCTGGCGCGGATCGTCAAAGAGAGTCAGGATCTACCCGGCTACGAATTGTTTCAGTACATCGACGATCAAGGGTCACGTAGATCGATCGATTCGGCCGATGTCAATGCATATCTCCAGCGAATAGCCGGCCAGGAATTTACCGCGAAAGATTTCCGGACCTGGGCAGGCACGGTGTTGGCCGCACGGGCTCTGCAGGAATGCGAATTGTTCCAGTCGACGGCACAAGCCAAGCGCAATGTGGTCTCGGCGATCGAAACGGTGGCCAAACGCCTCGGCAATACCAAGACGGTCTGCCGCAAGTGCTATGTGCACCCGGAAATCGTGAATGCCTATATGGACGGGACATTGCGGGAATCCCTGCGCCAGAGAGTGAACAATGAATTGGCTCACTCTTGCCGTGACCTTCCTCGGGAGGAATTGGCAATCTTGGCTTGCCTTCAAGAGCGGTTGAAGGGCGATAGCCGCCGCTTCAACATGCGAGAGAAGTCCGCGCCTGTTCGTAGCCCTGCCCCCACCGTCAAGGCGCGTACACGAGTAGCACCGTATTCAAAGCCGCTGCAGTCCACACATCCCCGGTCCTGGTAAAGGCGTATGGGTCTACAACATTATTGGAAAAAGCGAAATTTCAAAGAGACGCCCGAACCTCGGGGGAAGACGGAAGCTGCGTCGGGCCGACTGAAGTATGTCATCCAAAAACACGCGGCGAGCCGTTTGCATTATGATTTCCGGTTGGAATTGGATGGAACGTTGAAGAGTTGGGCCGTTCCAAAGGGCCCCAGTCTTGATCCGGGACAAAAGCGCCTGGCCGTGCATGTGGAGGATCATCCGCTTGACTATGCCGGTTTCGAGGGATTTATTCCTCCCAACCAATATGGCGCCGGCACGGTGCTCCTCTGGGATCGGGGCTATTGGGAATCCATCGGCGATCCCCAGGCGAATTATCGCCGGGGAAGATTAAAGTTCCGCCTCGAGGGAGAAAAGCTGCACGGCATCTGGAATCTTGTACGGATGGGTCGACATCAGGAAGCCGGCAAAGAGAATTGGCTGCTGATTAAGGAAAAGGATGAAGACGCACGGAGCGGAAACAATATCGAGGTAATACAGAAACTCACCAAAAGCGTGGAGAGCGGACGGACCATCGAGCAAATTGCGTCGGGCCGTCACCGGGTATGGCAATCAAATCGCCCGGCCGGGAAACCAACCAAATCCGCTCCTCGTCCTCAAGATACAGGAATGAAACAACTGGCTGGGGCACGCCGTGCGCCTCAGGAGGACTGGATCCCTCCGCAATTGGCGACCTTAGCGGATCAAGCTCCCGTTGGTAACGAATGGGTGCATGAGCTCAAATACGACGGCTATCGCCTGCTGTGCCGTGTGAGGAATGGGTCTGCACAGCTTTTCACGAGGAACAACCACGATTGGACAGCCAAACTCCAGGGGATTGCCGAAGCGGTTGCGGCGTTGCCGGTCAAGAATGCATGGCTCGATGGGGAGGTGGTCGCTTTGATGCCGGATGGCAAGATCAGTTTTCAGGCCCTGCAGAATGCGTTCGATGCACGATCGGAAACCAACCTGGTTTACTTTGTATTCGATCTTTTATATCTCGACGGGTATGACGTGAGGCAAGCCGCACTCCTTGATCGAAAACGAGCGCTGGCTGCAATTGTCCCAAGCGATGCGTCGGGGTTGGTCCGATATAGCGACCACATAGCCGGCCGGGGTGAGATCGTGTTCGCGCAGGCCTGCCAGCAGGGGATGGAAGGGATGATTTCTAAGCGGACTGACGCGATCTACCTGGCCGGTCGCAACAGAAGTTGGC
>JBKJWE010000270.1:0-3812 GCA_046717045.1 Nitrospiraceae bacterium
CACGAGCACCCCGACAACTGTCGCGAGGGCCGCTCCGGACTCGGGCCCGAACAGGGCAATGGCGGTCGCGACGGCCAGCTCGAAAAAGTTACTCGCCCCGATCAGGGCGCCGGGAGCCGCCACGGCATAGGGCACACCGAGCCACTTCATCAGGCCATAGGTGAGGGACGCATTGAAATACACCTGGACGAGAATCGGCACGGCGATCAACGCCACGTGCAACGTTTTTCCCAAGATATTGTCGGCCTGAAAGGCAAAGATCAGCGCGAGCGTCAACAGCAGCGCCGTGATCGTGACGGGGGCAAAGCGGGGCAAACACTGCTCATCGAACCAGCGCAGCCCATGTTGGCGGATCAGCCAGGCGCGCAACAGCGCGCCGACAACCAATGGGATGACGATGAACGCGACCACCGAGTAGAGCAACACAGAGAATGGGACCGTAAGTGAAGAGGCGCCACTGACGAGGAGTCCGACGATCGGCGCGAACAGCACGAGCATGATCAAGTCGTTGACCGAGACTTGGACGAGGGTGTAAGCCGGATCGCCGTCGGTCAGATAGCTCCAGACAAACACCATCGCCGTACAGGGCGCCGCAGCCAAGATAATACAGCCGGCAATGTATTGATCAGCTTCGGCCGATCCGATCCAGTTCGAGAACAACACACGAAAGAAGAACCAGGCCAAAAGTGCCATCGAAAAGGGCTTCACCACCCAATTGACGAACAGCGTCACTGCGAGCCCCCTAGGCCGCTCACGTACCCGCTTGATCGAGGCGAAGTCGATTTTCATCATCATGGGCACAATCATGAGCCAAATCAGGATCGCGATTGGAAAGTTGATATGACTGCCTTGGCCGAATTCCCATCCTCGCAGACTTTGAACGAGTCCGGGCGCCCACTGTCCCAGCAGCACACCGGCGACCATGCAGAGACCGACCCACAGCGTCAGATAGCGCTCAAAAAGGTGGAGTTGTTTGTCGGCTGGTGGTGATGAGGCTGTCAGAACTGCTTCCATACATCATCCTTTCTACGCATCAACTATTCTTGATCAATATGGGCAAAAAAATTCTTTAGCAGCGAGAACTAGAGCGCGCCGATTTTCCACCTTCCTTGAGCAGGCCCACGATTTCCTCCAGTTCATCGATCGCGTCAGGGCTGATCGAGTAGTAGATCCACCGGCCTTCGGGACGATCTTTGATCAGCCCCGCATCTTTGAGGACTTTCAGATGGAACGAGAGCCGTGACTGCCCCGATTGCAGCGCGTTGGTCAATTCACAGACGCATTGTTCTCCATCTCGCAACCGGTCCAGAATGTTGAGCCTGGTCTCGTCCGCGAACGCGTGAAACAGCTCCACGGACTTGGAGCGGTGTTTTCCCAACAGTGCCGACATGCTGTGACTATACATCAATATTTATTGATACGTCAATCGCGGGCAGACCGTGTTGCGCCTGGCAGAACAGTCTGCTAAGGTGTGGCCGCTTATCACTGCACTGCATTTTCCTCACGTACCGCCATGGTGTGGGACCCCAAAGACCCTTGGAGCAAGAAAAACGATCAGTTCGATGACGCCATCCGACAGGCGCAGAGCCAGCTTCGCCAACTCATCCCGTCAGGTGGGTTCCGGAACATCCTGCTGGCAGGCTTGCTGATTTTCATCGCGTGGCAGAGCGCCTTCATTGTTGGTCCGGATGAAGAAGGCGTCGTCAAACGGTTTGGCATGCCGGTCAGGACACTCGGCCCTGGCCCGCACATGAAAATCCCGCTGATCGAGACCGTGCTCCAGCCTAAGGTCGCCAAGCTGCATCGCGTGGAAATCGGGTTTCGGACCGACCGCCAGAGCCGTCAGCAGATGGTTCCACAAGAAGCGCTGATGCTGACCGGCGACATGAACATTCTCGCCATCGAGTTTATCGTCCAATATAAAATCAAAGAGGCGGCGAACTTTTTATTCAACGTCGCCGACATTCACGACACGATCGGGAAGGCGGCCGAAGCGTCGATGCGCGAGGTCATCGGCAAGAGCAAAATCGACGAGGCTCTGACCACCGGCAAGGCGCAGATTCAGCAGGACACGCAGGATTTGCTCCAAAAAATTCTGGATCAATATCAGACGGGGGTCCAGGTGGCTGCGGTCCAGCTGCAAGATGTGGATCCTCCGGAAGCGGTGGCCGCCGCCTTCAAAGACGTCACCAACGCCAAGGAAGATCGCGAGAAGCTCATCAATCAGGCGATCGGCTATCGCAACGATATTCTGCCACGCGCCAAGGGTGAGGCAGCCCAACAAGTGAACCAAGCCAAAGGTTACGCCCAGGCCAGACTGAATCGAGCCCAAGGCGAAGCCAATCGATTCGTCGCAACTCTGAAAGAATACAACCAAGCCAAAGATACGATCAGCAAGCGGATTTATATCGAAACGCTTGAAGAAATCTTGCCGAAGGTTGAGAAAGTTATCATCGACGGGAAAGGCGGCGAGCGTGTGCTTCCATACCTACCTCTCGATCGGCTCTCGAAACCGGCCCCGCCAACCGCGGGAGAGGCTCACAGGCCATGACGAAACAGGCCATGACGATTGCCGTCGTCGCGGTGATGATCGGACTCTTTGTGCTCGGGGCCTCTCCGCTTTATGTCGTCGACATCACCCAGAATGCCATCGTAGTGCAGCTGGGCAAACCAGTTCGCACAGTCCTCGACCCAGGGTTGTACGTGAAAGTCCCCTTCTTCGAAGAGGTGACGTATTTCGACAAACGACTGCTGGACTACGATTCAGATGCACAAGACGTTATCACGCAGGATAAGAAAACACTGCTCCTGGACAACTTTGCGAAATGGCGCATCATTGACCCCTTGAAGGTCTACCAGAACTTCCAAAGCCAACGAGGCGCGCTCCAACGGCTGCACGACATCATCTATTCGGAACTTCGCGTCGAATTGGGCCGTCATGATTTGCTGGAAATCGTCTCGACCACAAGGGCGGAGTTGATGAAGGTCGTGACACAACGGTCCGCCGAGAAGGCGGCAGCCTACGGCATCGAAATCCAAGACGTCCGGATTAAGCGGGCGGATCTGCCGCAGGAAAACGAAAAGACCGTCTTTCAGCGGATGCAGGCGGAACGGGAACAGCAAGCCAAGCAGTATCGAGCGGAAGGGGCTGAAGAGGCGCAGAAGATACGATCGGAAGCAGAAAAAGACCGGGAGATTATTTCGGCGCAAGCCTACAAGGAAGCCGAGGAACTTCGTGGCGGGGGAGACGCCAAAGCATTTCGGATCTATGCAGATGCCTACAGGCAAGATCCAAAATTCTTTGAATTCACCCGCACAATGGAAGCCTACAAGAAAACGTTCAATGAGAAGTCGACGATCATCATGAGCCCGGACTCGGAGTTCTTCCGGTACCTCAAGCAGCGCTGACCCTACTCAGGACAACCCCACAATCTCGCCCGTCTCTCGATCCAGATCGATCCGCTCTCCAGCAGGATGCTTGGGCAGCCCAGGCATCAATTGAATTCCGGAACAGACCGCCGTTAAAAATCCGGCACCTGCTAGGATTCGCAATTCTTTAATCGGCAGGGTAAACCCCGTCGGCTTTCCTTTAACCCCTGGGTCGTGCGCCAGCGAGAGCGGAGTCTTGGCCATGCAGATCGGGAATCGATCGAACCCAAGCCGATTCGCCAACTCGATCTGGCGCTCAGCCTCCGGTGCGAACGAGACCCCCGCCGCCCCATACATTCGAGTAGCAATGGCCTCGATCTTCATCTTGATCGGCCAATCCAGATCGTATAAATGAGCGAACTCTCCTCTTTGACTCGCTGCCT
>JBKJWE010000271.1:0-2611 GCA_046717045.1 Nitrospiraceae bacterium
GCATGCGCCTGGCTGGATTCCTCCAGCGGGTCCAAGATGGTCGATCACTCGAACCATTATCGTCTCGCTTTTACGGATAGCGGGGCGCAGGTGAAGGCGACCGAATACTCTCCCACTGAATCGGTAAAAAATACGATTGCCGATGTGCTCTCTATCCTGGGAAATGAGGGGCTGAAGCAACCGGGCCGGTTCGAGGAACGCCGCCAACAAATTGAGACGGTCATCAGGCACCATGTCAATATTGGGCACATGGCCCAACACTCTCTCGGGGTTCATTGGACGAGACTGGATGACGTGGAGCGACAGGAATTTGTTCGCCTTTTCGTCCAATACTACGACCAACGGGTCTTCTATCTCTTTGAGCGACGTGAGGGCAGCTTCGCCGAAGTCAGAACCAACTTGATCGGCCTCAAGGTCGATACCTCGGTAGATTTCAGGTTAGAGAACTACTCTGGCGAATGGCTCGTATACGACGTGATCATTGACGGCGCCAGCATCGTTTGGAACTACCGGACACAGTTTAGCCGTATTATCCATGGCCAATCCTACGCGGGACTCGTGGAGAGGATGAAACAGAGGGCGTTAACCGTGAAAGGGTTTGAAAGGCCTGCACCCGCCTTCGCGCTGTTGCCGACGGACGCGCCCCTCAGTAGATGGATGTCGTAAGCCAGCAGGTAATTTACCCACGTGAGATGACAAGCACGACATGTTATCTAGTACTTCTCCCTATTGTGCCACATCAGCCCAAAGACGAACAGTTGGGCGTCGTAATTCCCTCGGATCTCGCTAAACCTGATCGTCGCGCGGTTGAACTTGAACTCACCAAAGAACGCCCAATGCGGCGACAACGCATGTCGGGCACCGGCAATGAGATAAACCCAGGACTGATCTGGGTATTGGATTGTCCACCCTTTGAACTGCTGGCAAAGAATAATCCGTATCCCATTCCGCCGTAGGGTTAAAAGACCTCGGCCATGGACGAGGACCGGAGGATGATGTTGACCGCCCAGGTCGTGAGCCGAAGTGGGGTAGGCCCGATGTTATCGGCAAACACTCTCCCAGATGACGTGCCTCCTACAGCCGTCTGGGCCTTCACGGTTGGTTTCAGGGTGTACAGATCTGTTTCTCATCCCAGCCAAGGACGGTTCTCAAAAAAATAGCCCCCCTTTATCCCCCCGACGAAGGTGCTCTTGAGCTCGAGATCATTAAGGCGAGCGTTGCTGACGCCTCCTGCCAGGGTCGGATCGGACAGGGTGACATTCGAGAACGCGCCCGGATTGGCAATCCCTCCATACCCACCGACATACCACTCCGCCTGAGCCTTCGTGGTGAGCAGGCCACTCCCCGCGACAGCCCACGCCAGGAGCAGTCCACCAGTGATCCAACGACTTGCGAAACTCACACGGATTGTTTTCATGACGCCCCTTCGGTAAGGGCTGATCACCAACCCGTAAATCCTCGACGCAGATTTTAGCGTGTCCCTCTTAAGGGCATCAAGGATCGAACCCAACTAGGAATCGATAGGACAAATGGGGGCACGGAGAAATGAGACGATGGCTTCGGACTTCGGAAGCAGCAGCACCCGGATTAGACAACAGCTTGTCTCGCTAGGGGAATACCTAGTCGCTGTGACGAACCTCCTTTTCTATAATAGAAAAGGCACGTCTCAAGGGTGTTCTCTACGGCGGTGCCATCGGAACTATTTCCCTTTCCAAAGGAGGCCACCATGTTGTTGGTCAAATTGTTCATCATAAGTGGATTGATCGCTATGGGCGCGCTGGCTGTCGAGGCTGCAGACCTCGAGATGCAGATGGTCGATAAGAATTGCTGGATCGAGGTGTTCGATGACACCAAGTACGATGCCAAGGATCCTCATGTCAAACTTCAGGGCCCCAAAGAGTACGCTACTCTGACGAATCTCAATGGGAAGGATTGGAACAATGATATTGAAAGCGTCATTGTCGGATCAGAGGCGACGGTTCGTGCGTATAAAGAGAGGGATTTCCAAGGTCAGGAGATCGCCTTCACGTCTGGTCAGCGCATTCCGGACCTTTCGAAGCTGAAGATGTCCAATGACATAGAATCGATGAAGATTACGTGCGGGAAGTCTGATCAAAAGCAGCCATCGGGTAGTAGTTCCACGTCGACCACCACCACTACGACTACGACCACGCCTACTACATAAAGGAGCGCGACGCGAGCACGATTGAATACGACACAGCAGGCGCCCTCGATACTCCTGATGGGGCGGATTGAGAAGCAAGGGGGATTACCATGGAATGGGTCCGATCGTTCCTCTAGAGGAGGAGTTAAGGAGATCATAGTCGCCGTCTTCACTTCCCCGATCCCGTTGCGATGGCGGCGCAGATGGAAGAGAACAGCTAGGTCAACGAGTGCTGAGAGTGTAGTATCAAGGAGGAAGGCAAAGGACCCCTGGTCCCATCAGAGTCAATGAACTTCGCGATGACGGCATGTTCTGGCCCAGAGGAGCGCCTTCTTTTCCGCCAGGATCAACGGCAGCCAGTCGGGGATGAACAAACGGTGCGGCATCTTTCGCAATCGCTGCGGCCCGTTCGAGTAGCCCAAGCTGCGTAATGACGCGCTCGTTCAC
>JBKJWE010000272.1:0-3759 GCA_046717045.1 Nitrospiraceae bacterium
CAGGACCAGCGTCGGATTCTGCGCGGAGACGAACCCCTGCCATCCAGAATCAACGCCCAACACCAACCCAACAGAGACGACCAACCCGACAAGACTCGTTCGCATCATGCTCCCCTTCTTCCAATGACTTGCTCACGCCTCTTGAGAAGACGATGGGACTAGCACCGGCTGCTTCTCCTCACTGAATTCTTCGCCCATGACCGGCTGCTGCCCACGCTGACACATCCAGAAAAGGGTCAGCACCGCACCCCAGAAGACCACCATGTTGAGCGTCACCATCTTCGCGGCAAATTCCAAATTAGGCGTAAAGGCCCATGGCGACACATCCGCCATCAATTCGTTGACGTGCCACGAGAGCCGGCCCGATGAACGAATATAGCCCATGAGCCCCATCACCCAGGTAAAGGCCGCGGCCAATCCGAACAATACGACCATGCCGCGGAGTGGAATCTTCCCCCACTGAACCGGTCCATGGAGGATTGATCCTTTCAACATCCGACGATTGATCACGATACTCGCCACGATCACTGTCAAGGTCGTAAAGGCTTGCGGGGAGGAGAGCCCAACGCGGAGTTTCGCCGGCAGGTAAAAGCCATAGACCGACAGCCAGATAATATTGAGCGCCCCAACGGCAAACAGCGCTCCGATCAAGATATTGCCCTTGGTCACCCAGGACACCACCATCGTGCGATTGGCCCGCCGGTAGTAGATAAAACTCAACGTTGTGATGAGAATCATGAGATTGACCGCGCCGTTCTTGGCCGACATCACCCCGTAGTTGCCCACGACCGGATGTTGCGCTCCACCCATCGCCTTCACCTCACCGGCCGACATCATCACGGTATGCGGCGTCAGCCAGATGAACAGCGCCAGTGTGAGCGCGCCCAGCAAACACTGATAATAGGGTTGATACCGCTCTCCGCCTTTGATTCGCGCCATGCTCTGCCAGAGATAGTAGTTCACACCGAGGAAGAGCACGCCGATGAGCAATGCTTGCACCACGAACAGCCAGGTCAGCAATCCCCCCATCATCGTCATACCCATGCTCTGACGGAATACATACACCGATCGCATCAGCCAATAGCCGGCAATCGGCATCGGCAGAAGGGCACAGACCGTGACAAACAGGAAGATGTAGCCGACCCAATCAAAGTAGGCGCGTTCTTCATCGGTCTTGCTCGTGAAAAAGCGGTAGCAGGCGTAGGCAAGGACGACGGCTCCGCCGGACATGATGTCCGCCAAGAACCGATGGACATTCAACGGATTCCATAAGGCCGAATGGAGCAGATGCCAGCCATTGCCCAGATATCGTCCCTGCGCATCGACGCCGGCCGGCGCCATCATGAAGGCAGCCCAGGCGTTCGCCAGCAACAGCAGCGCGGTGCCAAAAATGTTCGTCAGGATACCGATCGCCGCATGGATCCACTTCAGGCCCGGCTCTGCCATGCGATTCCAGCTGTAGTAATAAAGCAGGAGGAGCAACGACTCGCCGACAAAGACGATCGCGTAGACCGGCATGAAGGTCTTGAACGTCCCGCCCATGTATTTCATGAAACTGGGATAGAGCGAGATGAACATGACCAACATAAGACTGCCGACGACCGCTGTGACTGAGAGCGCGAGCAGCGAGACTTTAGCCAGATCTCTCGCCAACCCGTCGTAGCGGAGAGACAAGGCCGGCTTGTTGGTGATCAATCCGAGAAATTCAAGCAACGCACAGAAAAGCGGAAGGGCAAGAACGAATCCGCCGAAGTAGGTATGTTGCTGTGTGACAAACCAGACGAGCAGACGATTGTCCATGGAGCCATAGCGTTGATAGACCGTCTCCTCGGGAGCCGGTGCGGCCGGTCCATAGGGAATCCCTGGTGTTTTGTAGTAGTGATCGATGACGTCTTCTGCAAATGACGGGGATTGGAGCCCACAAACCACCCCACCCAGAGCCAGAAAAACGATGAGGCCTATACAGATGCTGACTCGCCGTATGTCTTTCTTCATGCACATCATGGCCTCTCGACCTTAGACCTTCGAGGCTTGCGCTGCCGACAACGTCGCCGTCGAAGAAGGCGACTTACTCAAGATGCCCATCACGAAAGGGCAGCGCAGCAATTCACTGGAGAGACTCTGTCCCTGTTGTTCCTCAACCTGGCGGCGAGACCCCAAATAGTACCCATAAAGCGCCATCATCCCTACCACCAACCCACCACCCACCATGGCGTACACCGGAGGAATACCAGGCTGCCTCAAGAGGAAAATCACGCCTCCAGCAACCACGAGATAATATGTCGATGCAAAGGCAAGCCCTGGCCACCACCAATACTTCAACAGCTCGCTCAGCGAAGTCTGCGCGAGTCCCTGCATCCAAGACGTCGTCGGCTTCAGTCCCCCGAAGTAGGCGCAGAGCGCGAGCGCCCCGCCGAAGACCGTGACCGAAGATAACTGAATCAAGGCCGCAGCCTGTTCACTCCCCGCAATATTTCCCAACGAAGCGGCCAGTCCACCGATGACGAGCCCGGCCCCGATCCAAGGACCGATGTGTGTCAATCTTTCTCCCACCATGGTACGGAGGGAAGCGCCATCCGGAAAGGTCGGAAACGGTCGACCCATCACGGTGATCTTTCGCACGTGTCCTATCTCAAACGCATCGCGCGCCACCGCCGTGCAGGCAATGATGATCGCCATCATGGCAGGACCGTCCGGATGTTTCAGGTAGTCGTAACCGACGAACCACAACAGCGCCAACACCAACAAGGACAACTGCACGCCGTAAACGAATCCAATCCATCCGCCGAGCCACGATAACAGCCGGCTGCCGTCTTCCCGCACAATCGTGGTCCACCCTGTTGCACGACCGACTCGATAGGCCAGCAACGCCGTGATGAACGAGACCATCCCGCTCACCAACAACAAGACAATCGGCTCGGTCAACGGCAGCAGATGTTTCGCCAATCGATAGACGCCGAACGCCACCAGCCCAAGCACAAACATCACGATCCGCTTTTGCTTGCGAACAGAATCTTCCGTAACCGCCAGGGTCAAACTGGGAAGCACTCGTAAGGCCATTCGATGGAGCATCGTGATCCCTACGACACGTGTTTTGAGGCAGCCATGCCAAAATACTTCGCTTTCACTTCTTCCATCAGGACTACGGTGATGCGGGTTTCTCCACGTTCTGCGGCCGTGCGCTCGAGCTCCACTCTTGCCATGGCGCGCACCGGAGCCGGCACATTATCCAAACGACGCTCCGCCTCACGGTCCCAGACGATTCGCTCCTCCGTGCGCGGCCGAAGCAACGTGTCATAGGCCACCACTCGCTCGCCGCGTGCCCGCACGTCCTGTTCGACTTCGTCGCGGAACAACGAGGCCATGTAAGGAGGCAGGCGATCGAGCCGATGGAGGGCATCATCCGTCCATATCACCCGATCGACCAGTCCGCTTGTGTGCCCCGCTGGCACATCGATACCGACTTTCAGACCACAGCCTCGACATTCTGAGCGTATGAACCACTGAGGTGCCCCATCGTCATAGGCCCGCTCTTCGATCCCTTCGGTATGCATCCAGCGGCTGCATCCACAGGTCAGCATCGCTCTTACCTTCCCTCAGAATGTTCCAAAGCGTCTTACAGCAAGACCGCAGCAAGCGAGAGCGCGAGGCGTACTTTGGAGCTGTACGCTGAGCGTTTGAGCGACGCGAGAACGAAGCTGGAGGCGCTTTTCAACATTCTGCTAGCCAATCTTACCTGGATACAGGATATAGAGCATG
>JBKJWE010000273.1:0-3287 GCA_046717045.1 Nitrospiraceae bacterium
GAAAGTCGTGTTGTCGATAGGGCTTGGCGGAACTCCGGCTTCGCACCCCCATGATGCCTCCCATCGGCGCTCGAAGATATTCCCATTCTCCATGCGCCATAGGATCCAAATAGACCTTCCGTAAAAACGGCTTCGGCGGACGCGTCAGATCCGCCAAAGATTGCGGATACACTTCTCCCGGCACCACACGGCCGGCCTTCATCGAGGCGGAGTACAGCATGAGCGCCTGCTGAATCTCAATCCCCTTCGCCAACAGGTCCGCCTCCAGTTCTCGCTCCACCATGACCTTCCATTGCTTTGCGGCGGCCGACGTGGCGATCCCGATCAAGACGATTGCAAACATCAGCATCAAGTATGTGACCCCTCGCTCATGCTTCCTATGTCGACGCAGGCAGTTCACGGCATATCCCTCATCTAAGGTTGAGCCACAGGTTCTTCCGATAGGAGCAGCCGATGTTCGACTCGCGAATCACGGTCTTGAAGTGTCACGCTCTCCTTCCCGATAACCTTCACGATGACATGATCCTCAAGCACTTCTCCGGCCTTCACAATATGTAGATCGTCGTTCTTCGCGAGGATGGCGAGCGTGTCTTTCCTCCGCTGGTCTTCTTCCATCCGAACAAAGCCAAGATAATGGAACTGGGCGAGTTCATCCGTCACCGCCTGTCGACGCATGGTCAGCGCTGAATTTGGATTCCCCTCCTGGGCACGGCCGATTGGAGGTCCCTGATTGTCCGGACGCGGCGCCGCGAAGATGTTACGGGGAGCCGTGAAGGTCATCTCCCGCTGCGTTCGCGCGGCCTCCAAAAGATCGAGACGGACATACCCTCTACCCGCTGTCGCACGGGAAGGAGCCGACGTAGCTATGGGACCGCTGACGTTTGCTAATGGCACTCGCACCGACTCCTCGGCCGTCCACCAGTTCCAGACAAATACTCCTCCCCAGAGCGTCCCGAGCACCGCCAATGCAATCATCTTATTCCGATCCGTGATCATGAGCATCCGGGTCTCTATTGCCCCACAACCCGCGCCGGCTCGCTCCGCAAATAGGTCGCAATCTTGATGTTAAAGCTCAGCCTCGGTTCCTGCGGATTCGCCGAGGGAATCAGATCGAGGTCTTCGATATAGACCAATTCTTCCGCAGTCTCGATGTCGTACAAAAATCGCCGAAGATCTTCGTAGCGCCCCGTCATTGTCCCTTGGAGCACCCCCTTGCTCGTATTCGCCACCGGCGTCGACTCTGTCTTGTAGGACAAGGCCGGCAATGTGACACGATTGCGTTTAGCTTCTTCTGTGATGCCCAGCGCCAAAGGAGCAAAATCCCGCTCGCGCGGCAAGACTGCCCAGACCTGCGCCAGGTCCTTGCGTGCGCGCTTCGCTTCCTTATGGTGAAGCAACTCTTGCTGAACATGCGACTCCTCCGACTCCAGCTGTTTTAAGGCCTGCACCACCCCTTCATGCCTCATCGACTGCACAATCCAAAGCCCGACAACCAAGATTGTCGCAAGGGCCATCCAGGGCAACAACGGACCATAAGGCTTCCGGTACTGTTCAAGGATCATGTTCATGTCGCTTTCGATGCCTTCTGTGGCTGATATCGCAACGTCAGATCGAACTCGACCAACCCTTCCGATCCCATCCGATGTTGGCCTAACACAGGATCGCGGAAGATCGGATGATCCTGCAGTTTGACGGTAAACGCCGTTACGTCTTCGACGGTGACGGCGAATCCCGTCAGATGAATCACGGCGCTCCCTGGATCCAATCGCGCACTCTTGATCGACACGCGTGGCGGAATCGCGCCCTCGAGGCCTGAGAGAAATTGCGTCCAGGAGAAATGCCACTTCACGAGCAACTGATTGGCCAAGCTCACTTCCGTCGGCAGTTGCTGCACGGAAGGCCCCGTGAGATCGATACCCTCTTGCTGCGCTTCGGCGATCAATTGACGATCCAGCTCATGAATGTGGTCGACTCTTGTTTGTAATTCGTGCCGGTCCCGAATCGCCAGGACGGTCTGCATCACGCTCCAGAGAATTGAGAACACCAGCAGACCGCAGAGCGCCACGAGAACGAGGCGCGCAGGCTCGAGGTACCACCGATAGCGGCTTCCAAGCTCGATGTGGAACAACGGTCCCGTCCCGGACATTTGCCATCGACTATTCATTCGACTCGATAGTTGACGCCACACTCCGCTTCCCCATCCCATGACTACATCACCCCCGCGACAACCGATAACGCCGCAATGGACGTGCTCCCACCCTCATGCACCCAACCCAGGCGTTCGACGTGCTCCCAGTCCAGTAGTTCCGTCCCGAGGCCAAATTCCAACCCGAGCGCTTGTTCCAGCGCCGCAACAGGACCGTCGGTCACCAGCACTAGATCTTTCGCATTGAGCGCTGGGTGACGCGCTTGGCAGGCCGCCAACGACGCCGCGCATCCCGCTACAATCTTCTCGATCATGGCCTCCTGTAGCTCATCACCCCAGGACTGACCATCCGCCGTCAGCAGCTTGGTCCTCACAAAGGCCAATCGACCAGCGTGAAGAATGAAACACGTTAAACCTCCGTCCAGTACACTGACCCACATGATATCTCGATCCAATCGTCGGCGCCCTCCAACGGCCTTCAGCCAGAGATCGAAGAGTCGAAAGCTGGTAACGCCCACTTCCTGGGGAAGCAGCCCAACCGATTCGCACAACGATTCGTACTGGCGCAGGATCGCTTCTTGAATCGCGACGACGAGCACTGTCTGTGACCGCTCGACATCGGCTTGCCCGGACGGAAAGACCTGCCAGATGACTTTGGCGCCGGTGAGCGGCGCCAGCTGCTCTTGCCCTAAACGCCATCGAATCAACGCCTCTTGCTCTTCAGCCTTCTTGGGGAACTGATCCAGATGGAGCATGGTGGTTCGCACGGAAAGATCCGGCAACAATAGTGTGATCGGACGAGGAATATCGGACAGCAGCACGCGCCCCGCCATTCGAAACTGTCGACTTGATCCCGCTAACGAGCGCAATCGGCTTTCCAGCCCAGCGACATCGACCACATTGACGTCTATGGGGGACAGCTTCAGCACTCCGGTCGGAGTGGGTGACAGCACACAGCGATACCGATGGCGGCCGCGCCACGTGCGACTGACTTCACCCCATGCTAATGCCTGAGCCCCGATTCTGAGACAATGACGCGGACGACTGCGGATGAGACTCCACATTGATCAGGCTTCCTCGCTAAACGTGACTCGATTGATCTCCCGTAAGGTAGTGGCGCCTTCCAACACCTTCCTTAAGG
>JBKJWE010000274.1:0-2758 GCA_046717045.1 Nitrospiraceae bacterium
TCAGGACGCAGATGAGCTTTCACAACGGTGCCTACCTTGGCTCGCAAGAACTGTGGGTCGAATATCCCGACCCTCAGACTGAGCCAGAACCGCGAGGGCTCCTGGCCACGATTGCCGATTGGTTTCGACCACGCGCGACCGATGGATCATCATAACCATGACCTTTATCCCACTCGACCATCTCCGGTCAGCCTCTGATAATTCGCCTTCTGGCATCAGCCATACGCCATCAGCGATGCGCTCGTCACTACGTCTTCCGTCATGGTTTAAGGTTCACGCCACCACGGGACCGGACTATCTTGATATCAAACAGACGGTAGACCGACTGAAGCTGCATACCATCTGCGAAGAAGCCCGCTGCCCCAACCGATGGGAATGTTGGAACGCACGCACTGCAACCTTCCTCATCTTGGGCGATATCTGCACCAGACGTTGCCACTATTGTTCGGTCACCACCGGTCGACCGCTTGAAGTGGATGATCAGGAACCCCGGCGCGTCGCCGAAGCTGTGCAAGCCTTGGGACTCCGTCATGCCGTCATTACGTCGGTGAATCGTGACGAGTTGCCGGATGGGGGCGCCGCCATCTTTATCGAGACGATCCGGCAAATCAGGAGGCTGAGTCGTGATTGTACGATTGAAGTCTTGATCCCGGATTTCGAAGGGAACTGGGACGCCCTGGCCGCCCTCTGCGCCGAGAAGCCTGATATCCTGAATCACAATATCGAAACGGTCCGTCGGCTGTTCCCGGCCATCAGACCGCAGGGCAAGTATCCGCGGTCAATTGAATTACTCGAGCAGGCAAAGCAGCTCGGCATGACGACGAAATCCGGACTGATCCTGGGGATGGGTGAAACGCTCGACGAAGCACGGGAGGTCATGCGCGATCTCCGAACGGTACAGTGCGATGTCATGACCATCGGCCAATACCTGCAACCGACGAGAGAGCACGTGCAGGTCGCGCGCTTCTATGATCCATCTGAATTTGCGGCGCTGAAGAAAGAAGGCCTCGCCATGGGATTTACCCATGTCGAATCCGGTCCGCTCGTCCGCAGCTCCTACCATGCCGAACAGCAGGTCTCTCACACAGAGCGCTAGGCGTAGATCCAACGCGATGTACCCCGCGTAATGATAGGCAGAGCGAAGCCGTCACCTTCGTATATCAGTCATTCCACAAAAGGAGCTCGTATGACACCAGAGTCTATAAAGACACTCATCTCCCGATACTTCGCCGCGACGCGCGCAATGGATCTGGATGCCTGGCTGACTTGCTTTGCGGATGATGCCGTCAGCCACGATCCCTATGGAGCCCCACCTATCCAGGGAAAGGAGGGATTACGAACGTTTTTCCTCTCCGTCGCGACCGCCTTCAAAGAGATCGGGTTCACAGAAAACTTTGTGACTGTGGTGGGCCATCGCGCTGCCGTCAAATTCACGGCACGGGGGGTGGGGACCAATGGGAAAACCGCGATCTGTGAGGGAATCGATGTCTTCGAAGTCAACGACCGCGGCTCCATCCAAATGATGTGGGGCTATTGGGATCCCGCCGGCATGATGGCGCAGCTTCATGGGTGACCCACACTCAACGGGCAAGGGCCAATAAAGGAGATCGTATGACGACGTACCGCGAGCTGGATGCCCGGTTGACCCCTGATCAGCACACACTGAAACAGCAGGTGCATGAGTTTGCGAAAACGGTCTTACGGCCGATTGCCGCGGGGCTGGATCGCTTGCCGGACCCGCAGCAGGTGGTGGACCGAAGCTCTGCTCTTTGGACAGCATTGAGAGCCGCATACGGCCAAGGCATTCACACGGCATTGATTCCGATAGAGCATGGCGGGATGGGACTCAGCGGAGTGAGTCTGCACGTGGCGCTCGAAGAACTGGGATGGGGCAGCGCCGACTTTGCCGCCTCTCTGGCCGTGGCGGGATTTCCCTTCGCCATGATCGCCGCCACAGGGAATCAGGCGCTCATTCACGAATGGGTACAGCCCTTTGTGGCCGACAAAGAGGCGCGCTACGTCGGCTGTTGGGCCATTACGGAGCCGGACCATGGATCGGATACATTCATGGCCGGCACCCCTCAATTTTTTGATTCAACGATCAGCGGGCAAGTGACGGCTCGCGCCGAGAGAGGGGAGTATGTCATCAGCGGGCAGAAATCGGCCTGGGTGTCCAACGGCACCATTGCGACGCATGCGCTCACCTACCTGACGCTGGATCCATCGAAAGGCATGGCCGGTGGGGGCGTTGCCTTTATCCCGTTGAACCTGCCTGGTGTGTCGAAGGGGAAGCCAGTGGATAAGATGGGCCAGCGGGCGCTCAATCAGGGCAGCATCCATTTCACCGACGTGCGCATTCCGAAACGGTACATGCTCTTCGACGCGACGTCGTACGAAGCGATCCTCAATCAGACACTCGTGTTGACGAACGGGGCGATGGGCGCCGTCTTTACCGGGGTCGCCCGAGCGGCTTATGAGCAGGCGCTGGCCTATACCAAAATCAGACGGCAGGGCGGCAATCTGATCTGCGAACACCAACTGGTTCAAAAACATCTCTTCGACATGTTTACCAAAATCGAAGCCAGCCGGGCCCTGTCGCGAGCGGCAATGGCCTATAACGCCGCCACGCAGCCGCAGGCGTTGGAATACGCCATCGCCGCTAAAGTCTATTGCACGCAATCCTGCCTTGAAGTGACGGATACTGCGCTGCAGTTGTTCGGCGGCTTGGGCCTCACCCGTGACTGTCCGATGGAAAAGC
>JBKJWE010000275.1:0-9425 GCA_046717045.1 Nitrospiraceae bacterium
GAACGAAACGGAGGGCCTTTTTTAGCAGCCGTTTGGTAGCCCACTTCGATCGTGAATCCCAGATCTTCGATCATCCCCCAGACTTCCGGAGCTGGCGCTCCTGGGGTTGTGAGGTAATCGTTCACGAAAACGGAGTCGGCTGGGTAAAGAGCGAGTGGTTGCAGGCTGCGCAGATTGTGTTCGCGGCCGCCGGCGATGCGGATTTCGGTGCGGGGATGCAGGAAGCGGAAGAGGCAGAGCACTTTGAGGCAGCGTTGTGGCGTGAGTTGGTCGCAATTTTCTAAAGGCGTGCCTGCTACAGGATGAAGCATATTGAGAGGAATCGAGTCCGGTTTCACTTCGCGCAGAGCCATGGCGAGATCGATGAGGTCCTCGTCCTTTTCGCCCATGCCGACGATCCCACCCGAACAGATTTCCAATCCTGCGGCACGAGCGTTCTTGATGGTGGACAGTCGATCCTGAAACGTGTGTGTAGTGCAAATCGTTGAGTGGAACGCCTCGCTGGTGTTCAGGTTGTGATTGATGCGATCCACCCCGGCGGCTTTCAGCCTCGTGGCCTGTTGTTCGGTCATCAGGCCGAGTGAACAGCAGATCTGTATGGGAATTTCTTCTTTGATCGATCGCACGGCGCCGGCGATTTCGTCGATCTCTCGATCCAACGGACTTCGGCCACTGATGACGATGCAATAGCGTTGGGCCTTCGACGCGGCGGCTTGCCGCGCGCCTTCGATCATCTGCTTCTGCGGCAGTAAGTTGTACCGTTCGATCGACGCGGTGGAGACGGCCGATTGCGAGCAGTAGTGGCAATCTTCCTGGCAGGCTCCGCTCTTGGCGTTTTGTAACATTTGGAGCCGGACTGTCTTACCAAAGTAGCGGGATCGGACGGTGAAAGCGGCCTGCAGCAGTGCAAGCAGGTCTTCATCCGGTGTGTTGAGCACGGCCTGACAGTCTGCAGGACTCAGTAGTTCGTCGTTGAGAGCCTTGTGTGCGAACTCCTGATAGTTGACCATCGAATACTCCATCACAATCAATAAGAATCGTGCGCGAACGGCTGTGGCTGGAACACAACGAGGGGAAAACTACACGGTTTCGAAGGGAGAAGCAATGCCTTGATAGGGGACAGTTGGAAGTAGCGGCGAGGTAGTGCCGTCTTGGCCGGCGAGGGTTTGGCTGGGATCGGCTGACGGAAGGGTGGCGAGGGTGTTCCAGTTTCCGCAGCGTCGGCAACGTCCTGACCATTCTGTGGCCTCGTGCTGGCAGGCCGTGCAGACGTAGGGCACGACGACCCGCTTCTTAAACCGCAGGGCTTTTTTGAGTTCGACGACGGCCTGCTCGATATGCTGCTTCCGGAGAAACAGATTGGCCATGATCTTGTGGTAGTCGACTAGCTGATCGTGCGTGCCCTCAACGGTGGACAGCATGTCGAATGCCTCGTCCACCATTTCAAGACGGTAGTAGAGCTTGCCCAAGTAAAACTGCAAGGCGGGGTTGTTCGGGTCCTGTTGCAGGGCTTCTTGATAGGCGCGAATAATTTCGCCGGGCTCACCCTGTTCGAGAAAGAGTTCTTCCAGCCGGTGCAGGATGATGATGCTGTGGGTCTTGGCATAGACCTTCTTGAGAATTTCGACCGCCTGCTTCGTCTTGCCTTCGCGGATCAGAATCTCGCCGAGACCGATATAGGCCGGTAAGAAGGTGCGATCTTTCTTGATCGCGCCGCGGAAATATCGCCGAGCCTTGTCGGGATGACCGCGCTCCAGCAGCTGGCGGCCCACTTCGTACAGGCAACCGGTGAGGAGCCGGGCTTCCGCTCGTCGTTCGGTATCCGGCAAATTCGCCTTGGCGAGCCGGTGCTGGATTTCGAGCGCATCGCTCCACTTTTCGAGGCGAATCAAAAGCTCGCGTTTGCGGATCAGCGCGGTCAAATTGTCCGGCTCGATCTTGAGCATTTTCTGCAAGATCTGCAGAGCGTCCTCATACCGCTTGGCGCCTTCTAAGTCTTTGGCAAGCTCAAGCAAGATCTCGATATTCCGGTCGTCGATGCGGTTGGCATGTTGGTGCAAGCGGATGGCTTCTGCGAAATTGTTTTCCAACCGGTAGATGTTGCCCAGCCACAGCAGCGAATCGACGCGATTGGGGTCGATGGCCAACGCTTTCTCAAACAGGCCGACGGCTTCCGCGCTGCGTTTGGACATGAACGCATGCGTGCCTTCGCGGTGCAACGCATCGACCTTTTCTCTCCGGCGCACCAAGCGGGCGCTTCGCCAGGTGCCGATGACGTGTACCGTCTGACGCATGCCGACGGCAAAGGCGACGAGCACGGCGCCGATGGCCATGGAAAAGACGACGAGGGTCACCGGACTCAGTTCGAATTGGACGGAGGGGCTGGTGCGGATCGATACGGCGCCGGGGTTGAGCTCACGGAAATAGCTATAGACAAAGATGCCGACGCTGATGAGGAAGATGGTGATGAGCAGACGAAGCATCTCGGTTACGCCTGTTTGCTGACACGGGCTCTTCGACGCGGCGGCGGTCTCGGGGTAATCACCGGTTGCGGTGGCGCGTCATCCGGGACAGGAATCCGTTTCGCGTCGGCCCAGAGCCGTTCGAGCGCGTAGTGGTGGCGGACATCGCCATGGAAAATGTGGACGACGACGTCCACAAAATCCATGAGCACCCACTGAGAGGCCGCTGTGCCCTCGATGCTGAGCGGCCCGGGGCCGGATTGAGACAGGACGCCGTCGACGTGCTCGGCAATGGCTCTGGTCTGCCGATCCGATTCCGCAGATCCGAGCACCAGATAGTCGGCGACAGAGGTCAGCTTCGCGACATGGAGGACGACGACATCCGTGGCCTTCTTGTCGAGCATGGCCCGAGCAATGGTAAGGGCCGTGGCCTTCGATGTTCGTGCGATCGGCGTCCCCTTAATGATACAGGTGATGATGGATTATATAAGATTCCACCGATGGCGGCAACAGATTTGCCACCAGGCGGTTGCCTGCAATCCTCTTCCGAATGTTCGAGGCCGAGATGTCGCAGTGAGGCAAATTGAGGCAGATGAGTCGGTGTGGTCCGATGGGCAGGTCCAGTTGGAGAACACGGCCTTCATCCAAGTCATCTAACGACGCTTGAGACAGGTTGGGAAGGATTGTGAGGGTGCTGAGGGACCGAAATGAGGTTCCAGGGCGTGAGATGATCACGAAAGAGCAGGAGTGGAGGAGCGTGGCTGGCTCGCGCCAACTCTGGATGTCAAGAAAGGCATCCAGGCCTATGAGAAAGAACAGCTGTGCCTTCGGTCCGTATTCTCGTTGGAGCAGACGGATCGTATCGATCGTGTAGGATTTCCCTCGCCGACGAATTTCGACGTCCGACACAGCGAAAGTTGGGTCGGAGCCGATCGCCAGCCGAACCATTTCGAGGCGGTGATGAGCCGGTGCGAGGCTGCCGTCCGGTTTATGGGGCGGGTTGCCGGTGGGGAGAAAAAGAATCTGATCCAACCCTAAACCTGCGCGCGTCTGGCGGGCAATCGCCAGATGACCCGCGTGAATGGGATTGAAGCTCCCGCCGAAGAGGCCGAGACGAAGGCTGTCGCGTGCTGAGTACTGAGGACTGAGGGTTGAGTGTTTCGGAACCGCGGGACTCATAACGCAGGACTAGAGAATCACGAGGTTGTCTCGGTGAATGACTTCTTCGTATTCCTGCGGCCCGAGTCGCAGTTGGATGTCGGTCGTTTTCAGCCCTTTAATTTGCGCCAACGTCTCGGAGGAGCAATTGACCAGTCCCTTCGCGAACTCTTTCCCGTCAGGATCGAGGCAACTTACCGGATCTCCGACATCGAATGTCCCGCTGACATCGAGAATACCCGACGCTAATAGGCTCTTGCCCCGCCGGGCCAGCGCGTCCACCGCTCCTTGATCCAGTCGCACGGTTCCGCGCGCCCTGAGGGTATAGGCGATCCAGTGCTTGCGGCTGGTCATTCGCTTTTCTTTGGCAAGAAAGAGACTCCCGCCGGGGCCTCCCGCCAACACGCTCGAAATGAGCCAAGGTTCTCGTCCGTTCAGAATTAGTGTGGCAACACCGTATCCGCCGACGGTCTTTGCGGCGCGCACTTTGGTCGCCATGCCTCCGGTGCCTTCGAACGTGCTGGAGGCCCCGGCTCGCCGTTCGATCTCCTCGGTGATCTCGGGAATCAACGAAATCAGTGTGGCCGCAGGATTCTTGCGCGGGTCCTCGGTAAACAACCCGTCGATATCGGACAAAATGATCAGCAGGTCCGCATCCACGAGATGCGCCACTTCGGCGGCCAGCGAGTCGTTGTCACCTACGCGAATCTCGTCGACGGCGACGGTGTCGTTCTCGTTAATGATCGGAATAACGCCAAATCCGATCAGCGCGGTCAGCGTGTGTCGGGCGTTCAGAAAGCGTCGCCGATCGGCAAGGTCGTGGTGGGTCAACAGAATTTGCGCGACGTGGGCGCCGAGTCGCTCAAACGACTTTTCGTAGGCCCACATAAGGCGGCTCTGGCCGACGGCGGCGGCCGCTTGCTTGACGGGCAGGCTCTTGGGATATTCTTTGAGTGCCAACGTCTTGATACCGGAGACGATTGCGCCGGACGAGACGATCAAAACTTCACGCCCACTCGACTGAAGCGCGGCGATTTCATCCGCCAGTCGATCGATCCGTTCAGGATGCAGGCCTGTCTCGCGGGAGGCGACGAGGCTGCTGCCGACCTTGATGACGATACGCTTCGCGTTCTTTAGGAGTTCGTCTCGCATGGTGTCGTTCGTAGTTGCTCAACCTGCTGTCCGACGTAGGCGATCAATTCCGTCAACCCGTGCCTCGTGGCTGCCGAGATCGGCAAGCACGCATACTTATGACCTGTGCAGTAGGCCTGCAGCGTTTTCAGCCTTGCGCCGTCCCCGGCCACGTCGATCTTAGTCGGCACGATGGCAAAGGGGCGGTTGGCGAGCGAAGGATCGTAGGCAGCTAGCTCGTGGCGCATGACATTGAAGCTCGTGACAGGATCGTCGGTTGCCCATTCCGAGACGTCGATGAGATGCAAGAGAAAGGATGTCCGTTCGATATGGCGAAGAAATTGAAAGCCCAATCCTTTTCCTTCGTGAGCGCCTTCGATCAATCCTGGGATGTCGGCGACGACGAAGCTGCGGTCTTCGCCCAGCCGGACGACGCCCAGGTTCGGGATTAACGTGGTGAAAGGATAATCGGCAATCTTGGGACGCGCCGCCGAGATGGCGGCGATAAGCGTCGACTTTCCGACATTGGGAAAGCCGACGAGGCCGACATCGGCCAGTAATTTCAGTTCGAGCCGGAGTTCTCGTTCCTCCCCGGCTGTGCCGATCTCGCAGTGGGTGGGCACTCGGTTCGTCGAGGTGGCGAAGTTACTGTTGCCTCGTCCGCCTCGCCCGCCCTTGGCGATGGTGACGGTTTCGCCGTCTGCGACGAGATCGGCCAGGATCTCTCCGGTCGCGTCGTCATAGACGACGGTGCCGACCGGGAGCGCCACGACGACACCTTCCCCTCGACGTCCGGTGCAATTGGAGCCTCCTCCTGGCTTTCCATCTTCCGCTTCATAGTGCTTCTGGTAACGGAGGTCCAGAAGCGTGGTGAGTCGATGCGAGGCGGTGAATACGACGTCGCCTCCGTTACCCCCGTCTCCCCCATCAGGACCGCCGCGAGGGACAAACATCTCACGCCGGAAGCTGCAAATGCCGTCTCCGCCTCGGCCGGCTTTGACCCCGATGCGAACTTCATCGACGAACATGGGTACCCCGTTGGTTGTTGCAACAACTACGCGCGTCGCCGACCGAGACCGTCCTCGGCATTGAGTATGGTGCCGGAAGCCTCTGGGGGACGCTTCTATGACGAGAAAAGAGGAAAAGATCCGCTACGAATTCGATGGGACGGGGTAGACGCTGACCTTCTTCCTCGCGCGTCCGCCTTCGAACTTGACCGTTCCGGCGATGAGGGCGAAGAGGGTATGGTCTTTACCAAGACTCACGTTAAAACCAGGAAAGAACTTCGTCCCACGCTGACGGACGATAATCGACCCGGCCTTCACGGTTTCACCGCCATAGGCCTTGACCCCAAGATACTGAGGGTTACTGTCGCGCCCGTTTCTCGATGATCCGCCGCCTTTATTTGTTGCCATGGCAGTTCCTTCTTACGCTGTTTCGATGCCGATGATGCGCAGCTTGGTGAAGCCTTGGCGATGGCCGCGGGTCCGCCGATAATTCTTGCGACGTTGTTTCTTGAAGACTGTAATGGATCGGGTGCGGCCTTGGTTGACGATTTCCGCTTTGACGGAGGCGCCTTTCACCAATGGTTGACCGACCACGATGCCCTTGTCTCCATGAAGGAGCCGAACTTGGTCGAGTTGGATGGTACCTCCGACCTCCCCGTCGAGCGACTCGACTTGGAGGAGGGACCCGGTTTCGACTCGATATTGCTTTCCGCCTGTTTCAATGATCGCGTACATACCGGCTATGCCTCCGTGACAGAAGCTGTTTGTGTATCATAGGGATCTGAAAGGTGTCAAGGCAATGCCTGGCGTTTGGCAACTCGTCTCACGCTTTACTTGTCCAGGGGTTTGCCCCCTCTTTGGTACTAACGGTTGTAGCCACTTCGAGGACTATCGGCGGAGTCCGCCGGAGCGTATCCTGGGTGTTCATGGAACCCAGAAGGAAGGGGCCTGTCGCATGACCGCACCGATCAAGACGAGTCAGAAGTTGAAAAGCACCAAGTTCGTGTTGCGACCCTATCGGCGAGTTCCTTCTTGGCATGCCCTGTACTACATGAGCGGAGATACTGTCGGCAAAGGGGTGGTGACCAATCTTTCGCGGTCGGGACTTCGCGTGCAAGGTGAACATGCGCTCGCGGCAGGTATCGACCTCTCATTGCGTGTCGTGCTCTCGGAGGGCGGCGCGCAAATCGAAATCCAACAGGCGAGGGTGCAGTGGGTGAGCGGCTGCGACTTTGGTGTGAAGATCGTCCGCATGAGCCCGCTGGCTGCGACACAAATTACCCATGCCCTGGCGGCCCAGCTCATTGCGGCTCGCCGGCCTTCCTGATCCAACAAACAATCGATCAAGAGACTATTTTTGTCTTGCCTCGTCAGACGTGCCGGTTTGCTTGACGCTTCTTCGGGACCGCTGCTATAGTCCGCTCCGTCGATTTCGTCGTCCACGGTGCCCACGCGTGACGCATGCTTGAACCTCATGGCAAGATTTGGATGGATGGATCGTTCGTCGACTGGGCGGACGCGAATGTCCATGTCCTGACCCATTCCCTCCACTATGGGCTGGCGGCGTTCGAAGGTCTTCGCTGCTATAAGGGCAAGTCTGGCTCGGCGATTTTCCGTTTGCACGAACATGTTGATCGGCTCTTCGATTCGGCTCATATCGGCATGATGCAGATGCCCTACGACAAGAAGCAGGTCGCCAACGCCATCGTCGAGACAGTCAAGATCAACAAGCTCGACGCCTGTTATATCCGTCCACTGGTATACATCGGACATGGGGCGATGGGTGTCTATCCAGGAGATAATCCGATCAGATTGGCGATCGCGGCGTGGAAATGGGGCGCCTATCTCGGCGAGGAGGCGTTGGCGAAGGGGATGCGGGCCTGTGTGTCCTCCTTCACGCGCCATCACGTCAACGTCTCGATGACGCGAGGAAAAATTTCCGGGTACTACGTCAATTCCATCTTGGCCAAGCGAGAGGCGAAAGCGAACGGCTATGATGAAGCCATTCTTCTCGATCCGGAAGGCTATGTGTCCGAAGGGACCGGGGAAAACATCTTCATCGTCCGAAAAGGTCGGCTTAAAACGACGCCGCTGACCTCCATCCTCGAAGGCATCACGCGCAACTCCGTCATTGAATTGGCACGGCAGCAGGGCATTCCCGTCACCGAAGAGCGGTTCACGCGGGATGAAATGTACATTGCCGACGAAGTCTTCGTGACGGGAACCGCCGCCGAACTGACACCGGTTCGCGAAGTGGACAATCGCGCGGTCGGAACCGGCAAGCCTGGACCGATCACGCTTGCGCTGCAGAAATCCTTCTTTTCCATCGTGCGGGGCGAAGACACCGCGCACGAGTCCTGGCTCACCCGCATTTAGCTCGGGGCGGAATCAACAACAAATGGTGTGGAACGCTCGTTTATAGGCTGCTGGGGGCTGTGCTGTTTAGTGCCCGCTCGAAGACGACTCACCCGAAGAATGTGTTTCTCCGCCTGGGGTTGCCGGTTTGTCCGTCGGCGTGGTGGCCGGCTGAGAGGTCTCTTTCTTCTTCAGATCGATGACGGTGGAGGAAAATGTCCGGTCTTTGGCCAGGATGGCGAGGGTCAGCGACGTCAACATAAACACGGCGGCGACCGCCACCGTCAGCTTGCTCAGAAAATTGGCCGGGCCTCGGCTGCCAAACACGGTTTGGCTCGAGCCGCCGAACGACGCACCGATCTCCGCGCCTTTGCCCGACTGGAGCAAAATGGCGCCGATCATAAGGAAGCATGCAAGTACGTGCACGATGACGATCAACGTAAACATGGATCTCCAATCAGTCTAGGTGCGGGACGATTCCGTTACGCGGGCAATTGTAGCAAACGACTCGGGATTGAGACAAGCCCCGCCGACCAGCGCGCCGTCGATCCCATCCGATGTAAGGAGCGACGCGATAATCTGAGGCGTGACACTTCCCCCATAAATGATCCTCGTGGCTGACGCGATTACCTGGTTCCAGGTCGTCGCGACATGGGCGCGGATCGACTGGTGTACCTCGCCGGCTTGCTCCGTCGTGGCGGCTCGCCCCGTCCCAATGGCCCAAACCGGTTCGTAGGCGATGGTGATGGTGGCGAGTTCTTCTGCTGTCACATGATTCAACCCGCCCCGCAATTGAGCGGTGACGACTGATCCAGTCTGGCTCCCCTCGCGTTCGGCCAGCGATTCACCTACGCACAGAATCGGCCGAAGGCCGTGCGTCAGTGCAGCCCTGACTTTCTTCTGGATGTCGGAATCTCGTTCACCGAAGAGGGTACGGCGTTCCGAGTGGCCGATGATGACATAGCGGCAGCCGAGATCGCGCAACATCGGACCGGAAATTTCTCCTGTGAAAGCGCCTTGCGATTCCCAATGCAGGTTTTGCGCGCCAAGGCCGATCCAGGATGAGGGTCCCAAGGCAATCCGAACCGATTCAAGTGCGGTAAAGGGCGGGGCGAGCACGAGGTCTGTATGGATGAGCGCGGTCGGGAGGTGCTTCTGTAATACCTGAACGAAGGCCGCGGCCTCCGAGGCCGTCTTGTGCATCTTCCAGTTGCCGACGATGAGGGGTTTCCGCACCAGTATCTCGCTTCTGAATGGCCCGGCGATGCAGGAGGCTGCGATTACATGAGCCGATCTGGAAGCGCACTGAGAC
>JBKJWE010000276.1:0-4478 GCA_046717045.1 Nitrospiraceae bacterium
CATCGCTTTGATGAACTTCGATGTCACTCCGCGGCTATTACCCTGAGCACCGATGATCAGACCCGTATCTTCATCTTTTTCACCTTCACGATCGGACCTGCCCATGTCCGCTCGTCCGAAACAAGCAGTGCGCATGAAGCCGCCGCCTGCGCCGGTGGCAGCGAGGGGCTTGCAATGTTTGTAGGCCTCTTTCACAAATTCGACGGCGTCGGCTTCTTGTTGGAGCGCCTGAGCGCTCTTGTCCCCCCCGGGGATATAGATGGCATCGAAGAGGACTGAACTGCATGTCAGAAAACTGAAATCAATGTGAACCTGCGCTCCCTTGGCGCTGGTCAACAGGCCAAGGCGAGGGGCCACGACCTTGGGTTGAGCGCCGGCATCGAGCAACGCTTTCTTCATGCCGTTGAGATCCGTGTCATCGACTCCATCGCCGGCGAGAATGGCGACCTTGCGTGTCTTGATCCCGCCTTTCACGGAATTGGCCATAGACAGAGCAGGTGAGCGGCCCGCCGCTCCCTTCTGAGCTGCAGGCTGGTACGCTGTTGGATTCCCATCCGCCGGGACACTCTCATTCAACAGGGTCGGAGCCTTCGTTGGCATACTCAGTCCTAGTCCTTGCGCCACCCGTTTGGCCAGGGACTGATCGACTCGCGTCAGCATGCCGATCATGCGCTCTCGAATTGCGGGAACTTCCACCTTGCCGAGCTCAAACCGGAAGGCTTTCACGATGTGCGCCTGCTCCGGCTCGGATTGGCTGTGCCAGAACAACGCGGCTTGGCTGAAATGATCGAAGAAGCTCCGACTTCGCTGCCGCACTTTCGCCGCCCCCATCTTCTCCGCGAAGCTGACGAACCCGCCGAGGTCGGCTTTTGCTTGCATGGGGCAGCCGCCGCCAAGGGAATTCGGCTGGTAACTCGTCCGCCCCTCGTTGATGGCCTGCCGCATATGTCCGTCGCGCTGGTTATTATGGACAGGCGCGACCGCGCGGTTGATCGGAATCTCGTGCGAGTTGGGCCCGCCCAACCGGATCAATTGCGTGTCGGTATACGAGAAAAGACGACCCTGTAAGAGAGGATCGTTGGAGAAATCGATCCCGGAGACAATATGGCCCGGGTGAAACGCGACCTGTTCCGTTTCCGCGAAAAAATTGTCGGGGTTGCGGTTGAGGGTCAGCTTCCCGATGCGCTGGACGGGGACCAACTCTTCGGGGATGAGTTTCGTGGGATCCAGCAGATCGAAATCGAACTTATCTTCGTCCTTTTCTTCGACGACTTGAATCCCGAATTCCCATTCTGGATAGGCGCCGCTATCGATCGCCTCCCACAGGTCACGACGGTGAAAGTCCGGATCTTTCCCCGAGATCTTCTGCGCCTCATCCCAAGCGACTGAGTGGAGACCGAGCAGTGGCTTCCAATGAAACTTGACGAAGCGGGCGACGCCTTTGTCGTTCACCAAGCGGAAGGTGTGCACGCCGAATCCTTCCATCATCCGGTAGCTCCGGGGGAGCGCGCGGTCCGACATCACCCATATGATCATATGCATGGATTCGGGCATCAAAGAAATGAAATCCCAGAAGGTATCGTGTGCGGCAGCCGCTTGGGGCATTTCATGATTCGGCTCAGGCTTCACTGCGTGCACCAAATCGGGAAACTTGAGCGCATCCTGAATAAAGAACACAGGTATATTATTGCCGACCAGATCGTAGTTCCCTTCCTCCGTGTAAAACTTCACCGCGAATCCACGAACGTCCCGGGCTAGATCGGTTGAGCCACGCGAGCCTACGACCGTTGAAAACCGCACAAAGACCGGCGTCTTCACCGACGGATCCTGGAGAAAAGCGGCCTTAGTCAGCGGCGCCAACGATTTGTACACTTGGAAGTACCCATGAGCTGCAGAACCTCTCGCATGGACGACGCGCTCAGGGATTCGTTCATGATCGAAGTGGGTGATTTTCTCGCGAAGATGGAAATCCTCCAAGAGGGACGGCCCGCGCTCACCCGCCTTAAGCGAATTCTGGTCGTCATTGATTCGCAGCCCCTGGTTCGTAGTCAGGTACTCTCCCTCGCTCTGTTCCCGAAAGCCGCTCAGATCGGAATGCTTGGCGCTCTGGGTCTCCCGTTTCTTCTTCGCCATTGATTAACTCCTTTTTGACTGCGGGTCTCTGCAATTTCTCTCTAGGTGTTGGCATTATGTCGGAGAAACCGGCAGCATTCTGATCAAAAGCGCTCAGGTGGGAATAATCGATGAGGACGGTCAGCTAAGTTTCCTCCTCCACGGCCTGTCGCATCAGGATCTCACGAAGCAATGTTTCCAGCTCCTGGTGCATCAACTGAATGCTGGATTCGAGCTGCTGCAGCATCGCCTCGCGGACGTGTAACTGTTCACTGTCGTAGACGCCTCCGGATCCAAACAGCAATTCTTCGCGCTCTTTCTCCCGACCCGATCCCGGCTCTCCCAGTCTCCCCTCTTCCTGCCAGGTCTGCAGCATGACGTCCCTCAAACTCTGCCCTTCGAGGTCCCGGATACCAGGGTCCGTGAGAAATCGCCAGGCCCGTTCGGAAAAGAACTCCGATTGCATCGAGCCGTACCAGACGGCCGCCAAGTGATTGTGAGGATGACTGAATTCCTGGCGCACCTTAGTGAAGTTCGCGGACGTGCCGAACAGGACTTCCAGTGCGCCGCCGGTCAGCGACATGATGTTGCCAGTGTCTCCGCCGCGAGCCGCAATGCCGATGCCGCCGGACAAAATATTCGCCAACCCGCCGAAGATGACGCCCAGGATGGTTTGCGAGGTTACGCGGGTGGTTTGAACGTCCTTGATGCGATCCTGAACCTGATCGGCTCGCTGCACCTCGCATTCGATTTCGGCGACGAGGCCCGATACTTCGAGCGTGGCCAACTGCAATCTCGTCACCAACTTCCGTCGGACACGCTCAATATCGACTGGTGCCGCATGCTCAACTTCCAGTCGCGCCATCCGGTTTAGCAGTGGCAGAAGCTCCATGACATCGGCGATATGGATCGCGGTGGGTGAATAGAGGTTGACCGCCGCTTCCCTCTCGACGAACGCGCTCTGCCCCCGTAGCTGCTCGCTGTTGCTGACAGGCAGGCTGCGCAACTCGGAAGAAACGGATTGGCACCGGCGATCGAATGAGTACGTGCTCGCAGGAGGCGGTAAGGTGGTGACACAACCGGCCGTGAGGAGCAGTGATGTGAGCATAGCCGGACACCCTCTGCATCGTCGCATGGCTGGCCTCTCAGCTCGACTCTTGCGAAGTTGTCACCCGCCACCAACTGGCGATCACCCACATATTGGGAATTGCGGGCGTTGGTCAACATAATCTTGTTCGCACTTCCTCTTCTCAGGGGTCTGTTCCCCGAAACGAGGCAACGTGTGCTGACGAAGACTTTCCTCGAACAGATCCCGATTGATGGCCTGAGCCGCGATCGCTCCCTGACCCGCTGCGATAATCATCTGGCAGTTGGCCGGTGTCACACAGCCCGCGGCATAGAGGCCGGGCACGTTCGTTCTCAGCCGTTCATCCACGATGATCTGTCCCTCCGGATCCACCGAGGCGCCTATTCCAGTGGCCAAGCCGCTGTGTGGGATGTCGCCGCGCGTCGTAAAGATGGCGTCCACCTGCTCCAGCTCACCAAGGGCGAACGTCACATTGGGGAGTTGCCCCCCTCATGGTCAAGGGTAAGAATCCCATCCAAGCGCACGGGAATACGATATTCTTTCAGCCATCCTTCGTGGTCGTCATCCCACAGGGCTTCTCTGCCGTTAGTGGCTAGGATGACGCTCGGAGTAAATAGCAGCATGCCGAGCGCGTAGTCCGCGGCTTCGTTGTTTCGACCGATAATGAGGATCCGCTGACCTTGCAGGCGGTACGCATCGCAGTCCTTGCAGAAAAACAGGCTTTTGCCCAGGCACTCTTTTACGCCCGGCACGTCAGGCGGAAGATGAGTCAAGCCGGTCGCGATCAACAGACGTTTCGCGTCATAGGAACCCTGGCGACCTTGAAGATGAAATGCTCCACCGCTGGTCGCCACCGACTGGATCTCGTCCTCCACGATTTCGACGTCGTATCCGGCGGTCTGGTCCATACCACGATCGAGAAGCACAGTTCCTGCGATCCCCTCCGGAAACCCAAGGTAGTTCTGCACCTGCGCTTCCCACTTGGCCATCGAGCGGTCGGAGTGAATGAGGAGCGTGTCCCGCTTGCTCCGGCCGAGATACAGCGCCGCAGACAGTCCAGCGAGTCCGCCTCCTATGATAATCACGTCCCGTAAGGCCATACACGCCGTATCTACTTGAGGGGGAATCCCTTCACCGCATATTACAGCGGGCTCTCCACCCCGAGTGCGCGGTAAACCAAAGTCCTGAGTAGAAAAGAGTGAGTGGGCGGTGGGATGAGCACAGGCAGTGCTCATCCCGAGGATCCTCCGACAAATGGCTACTTCCCGCAGGCAATCTT
>JBKJWE010000277.1:0-4584 GCA_046717045.1 Nitrospiraceae bacterium
TTATAGGGCATCGCGCCGACATACGAATGCGCACGATCTTTGTGTCGATACGGTGTTGTTTATGATCCGAGATCGCATGATAGCGAGAAATTCTTCAAGTATGAGTTGAGCCGTTTTTCTTCCCAGAAAACCATTCGACAGAGGAGAACGGCGTGAGCGGAAAAGGCTGCATCCGCATCATGTGTCGACGCATCTGTATTGGACTTCTTATCTGTGGACTCGCAGGCCTCCCCATTGCTTCATCCGCCCTTGAACAAGCCACTCACCTATTGACCGGCTCTCCGGACGGCCACATGATCGCGTCCGCGGGCATTGATCAAACCAATCGCCTGTGGGAACCGGATACTGGCCGCAATCTTCGAGGTTTGCGCGGACAATCGGGAGCCATTCATGCCCTCGCTTTTTCCGCAGATGAACAATTTCTGGCTTCTGGGAGCGTAAATACTTCAATTCACATCTGGCACGTCACAAACGCTCGCGAACTGAGGGCCTCAAGCGAGAACGTATGGGCCCGTTGGCGCCCGGACAAACGGTGAGTTTTTACGAAAGCGGAGACCATCTGGGTACCTCGACTTTCAAATACTGGGCGCTGGCCGACCAATTAGAAGAAATTCGCGAATCGAATGAAAACAACAACAGTAAAGGGGAAACCATGGGTGGCGGCCATTGACGGAAAGAATAATTATCTAGGAGGGGGGATTGCACCCGATCGATCTTCAACACACTCAACCGGGGAGGGACTGATGAAAAAGCACCTCGTCATTTTGGTGAGTCTCGTCCTGCTCATGGCAGGACTCGTCGCACTAAACTACCAGCTCGCCCATGCGCATCGGTGGTCAAAATGGCATTGGGATAAGAAAACGATTAAAGTGAAAATGTGGAATTGCGGCGCAGACACCGAAGCGGCTCGCAACGATTGGGATAGCCATACAGACCTTTCATTACCCACCAGTAATTCCCACACCGATATCAGCTTCTGGTGCGGCAACTGGGGCGATACCGGATGGTGGGGGCTGGCCTCTATCGAAGACGCTGACTGGGATTGGCATTGTTGGTGGTATTGCAAGGTCGATCACGGTCACGCAAGGTTTAATGCGTTCTATGGCGGGTCGACCGGAACTGGAACGGGATCGGACCGACGGGGCGTCTTGTGTCAGGAGATCGGCCATCTCTTCGGTTTGGACCATAGCAACACCGGTGATTGCATGGGGAAAACCTATTTCAACAACATCAATGTATCGGGATCTCATAATTGGAGTGACATCAACTCGATGTATTAGAAAACCTACCTCCTATCCAGAAGGAGACACACCATGATGAAGAACCTGCGAGTAATAAACCGAAGCTTGGGTATCGGTGTGGTGGCGCTGTCGACCCTGCTCGGATACCAGCTCTACGAGCATTTCCAGAATGTTCATGCACCCAGTGCATTGCATGCCTCCTGGAAGTTCGCCCCCCAAACCGTGTCAGACATGGACAAGCTGGCCGATCAGGTCGTCCTGGCGAAGGTGGCCGCTATTAGGCGAGGGCCGGATCTGGTCACGCAAGCCGAGGGAGAGCCCGGCGGTGTGGATCGGATTCCCACAGAGATCGTCACGATGCAAGTGGAGCAAAATCTCAAGGGTGCCGCAGAGCAGCACGTCGAAGTGTTTCATTCCGGCCTCTCGGTGGACGCTGAACTCATCAATCGCCCGATGCCGAAAGGACCGGTTCCCCCGGGCGTGAAGCCTCCTGTTGGTGGAGCGCGACGTCCGACTCCTCAAGAAGCAAGTCGATACATGATCCATGACGATCCCGGCTATGAGCCGGGTCAACGGTACCTTTTGTACCTGACCGCGGGTCCTGCCAAGGGGACAAAACGCATTGTGGCACCCGAGGGTCGATTATTCATTGCACCGGATAATCGAATCATCTCGACAGTCGATCGCGGCGCGGCCCTACAGTTCAAAGGCAAACCATTGGATCAGGCGGTCAGAGAGTTCAATCTGGGCAGGCTAAAAGGTCCGCTCACGCCAGGAATCATGCAGCCGGTTCCGGGGACTCCACAAATTCCGCCTGGCGGCATCAGGCCTCGTGGAATTCCCGAAGAGGAAGGCCAGCAGCCGAGCGAACAGCCGGCATCGCCTCAGGGACAATGATCGCGCAGTGCGACTCAATTCTGGGAGGGGCCGTCACAATACGGCCCCTCACTCCCCGCGACTGGACGATAAAAGTTGTCGGGCTTACGGCAGTGTTCGCGATCGCCATCGCACCAGCATTCGGTGCGCGTCCTCCCGGTCCGATTCATCCCGATCTCGAAAGTCTTGTGAACGCAGCGCCTGTGATCATCGCGGGAACGATCACGGACATCAAGCCTGGTCGCATAGTGGGGTCTGGCGATGAACGACTTGCGTTCAACGATGTTCTGGTGACCGTGACCACATCGTTCAAGGGAATTGAAGGCGCCTCGCTCGTGGTCGAGCAGGTTGCCGGGGCTGAGCATGTTGTCTCCCCGGAGGTCGGAACGCCGTATCGAAAGGGAGAACGCTATGTTCTGTTTCTCCGTCAGGGAGAGGGCCAACGATACATCACGGTGGGGCAGGGTCGTTATGAATTGCGCGATGGATCGGTTCGGCCCCTCGACTCCGGCCCCGCAGCCGACATCGTGACAAGCTGGGACGAAAATCGGTTTGTAGAAAAGTTGCATCGGCTCACGCAAGGGAAACCATGACGCGATACAACAACAGGAGATTACGATGAGCCTAACCCAACGAGAGATCAGCCGGTTCCGGAAGCTTTTGATGTGGGCGCTCGTGGGGTTGCCCTACTGGACGATATCTGCGCTGTCAGCTCAAGACCTGCCGGCGAGCACCGCCGCTAAAGGTTCACGAGGCTGAAAGAATTATTTCAATAGGGCATGAACATTTTATCGCAAGAAAACGACTCATGAATGCATTAGGGAGAGAACGAGACCGATGTATCCGAGAAAAACTGAGTCCAGACACACGGTCTCCGAATCATATGCGATCAACGATCGTCAACAAAGGAGGGCGCCATGACTCGGCATCCATTTAAAGCTGTTGTGCTTTTGGGAGTTCCCCTTCTGATGCTCACACTAACTGCGGCGGTGGGGTGGTGTGAAGATCAGGCTATCCCCGAACAACCTGTTCCTCCCCCGGCAGAAAACCAGCCTGCGCAAGGAGAGGTTCAGGAACGTGGCGTCCCCCAATTGCCCGGCCTGCAACGACAACCGGGTCCACCGCAGACCTCCCCATCCCAAAGTCCCCCAGCAATGATTAAGCCAAATACACAGGTCCCGCTTGCCCAGCATCCGCAAGGACAGGAGATGATGGCGACAGCATTGAAAAATGCGTCCCTGGTAGACATCAATTTTAAGTTCCTCGATAAGACGTATGAGAACGACGTCTACGGGCCGCGAGAGCCGTTTACCGGAAAACGGCCAAGACTCTCGTGTGTTCGACTCAAAGCGACGAGCGGCTTCCGGCTGCGCGTCGATTCGCCCAAATTTGCACTCTCCACGCAAGGTCTCACGATCAGTGAAAACATCTCGCGGGTGACCGCAAATGGGATCACCATTAAATGGCAGCTGGGGCCTTGTCTTGAGCATGCAGGCGGATTCGGCATCAGTCTCTCCGACGTGAACTTTGTCTACAAAGCGAGGCCCGTTCTCACGTTCGATACAGACGGCTTCTGCCGGTTGACGTGGAATCAAGACCCTGACCAATTCCGCGTGGCGATAGGCGGGATGAACATCATCGGCTTACAAAACAATCTGGATAAGTTGGCGAAGGATGCCGTGCGAGAAGGCATCAACTTAACTCTGGACAGCATCTATGGCTCATTGGTCCGCAACGAGCTGACGAAAGTTACCGTCTCGGTATGCGGTAACAAGCTGTCAATTCGGAATTAATAGACATGAGCCATCAAGGGACTGAGTCGTGCTTTGGATGCACGCCCATGAGCAGAGGTTACAGGAACCGTTCTGAGCGCCTTAGAGCGATCGTATCTCCAGAAACCAAAAGTTCTGCGGCGCCAGAAGGTATAGTTTGTCGACCGTGGCGAGGACCAGAGCGACGATCCACAAGGAGGTTTCTCCTTGTTCAGTGAGCGGCACTGGTTTGTGCCCGTTCGCCAGTCTATAAACATTGTCAGCAGAGGCGCCGCCAGCGCAATGTGTGAATTTTCCCAGTCCGTGATTGACCCAGCCCCCATTTCTCACATATCCTTGCCTCCCTTTGCAGGCCCATAGATCGGTGTCGGGCTATGCCGCAGGCCTCAGCCGCGAGGAGGCTCAACTTGAGAATCACACCGTTCCTCGAACCACCCTTTCTTGCTCTCCCTCCCTGCGTACTTCCATCGAACCTTTCGTCGCATCCGCTCGACTTATTCCATAGAATCGGCAGTTACTCTCACATCATCTGGAGCAAACGGTGACGCAGCCCATGCTCGCATCACTCGTCGTTATGAGTATCTTGTGCGGACCCGCTGTCGTCCATGCAGCTGCAATTTCGACAAATGCCGGCACGAACGAATCGCAGAAACTGCAGACGTTATCGTTCGCCGAACCAAAGACCCCTCCTGACC
>JBKJWE010000278.1:0-2874 GCA_046717045.1 Nitrospiraceae bacterium
CAAAACGGTGCGGCAACGGTGTCCGCCCTGCGGTTCGCGCAGTAATGGACCCATCGTACCCTCGATACGGTTCTTGCCCTGCGATCGAGATTCAGCGTCGGCTTGAATGTGCTGGGCGCGACGATCAATGCGAACCCCGACACGCCGGATGGACAATTCTTCTCCTGGTTAGGGCAGGCGCAGGCAGTCAAGCAGTTTGGTCAAGACTTACTCGGCATGCAGCTCCTCGGTCGCATGGACCTGCAACTGACCAACTCGCCCTTGTTTCCACTCGAGCAAGTCTCGCTTGGCGGTCGGTACACCGTGCGAGGGTATCGGGAGGTGACCATCTTGCGGGACAATGTGTTCATCGCCTCGGTCGAATCGCGTTTTCCGTTGCTCCGTTGGGCGAGCGGAGAACCGATGATCCAGTTTGCTCCCTTCGTGGATGTTGCGCGGGGATGGAACCTCGGAGAGAACCGCCCCTCCCCGCTCGCGCCCACCACGAGCTTCCCCGATACGCTTGCAAGCGTGGGCGCCGGACTCCGGTGGAACATCCTGCCGAAAGATCGCGCGACGTTCGAGGTCTATTGGTGACAGCAATTGAATCACGTGCCTCGCATCAGCAACACCATTCAGGATCACGGCGTCCATGTCGGCCTTGTGGTCAACCTTTTCTAACCTCAGTCTATGGAACACAATGTGCATGACTCACACGACATGAACCGTAATCCAGTCAGGCTCGTATTAGCCCTGGTTGTCGTGGCCAGTCTTATCCTGGCCGGAAACTCTCGGGCGCTCACCGCAGTAGAGACCTCCCCGGAAGCCCTGATGCAGCAAGGCCTCGATGCGTATCATCAAGGTTCGTTCGATCGGGCTCTGGCGTCATGGAAACAGGCTGCCCGGCTCTATGAACAAGCCGGCAAAGTCCGGGAGCAGAGCCAGGCTCTCGTGCAACTCGCACAGGCATCTGAGGCCAATGGACAGGTAGGTCAGGCCTTACAGTACCTGGAGCTGGCATTGGCTCTCGCTCAGCGGAATCAGGATTCTCTTTGGACCGCCACTGTCCTTGAGAATCTCGGCCGTACCTATCTGACAGCGGGGAAGCCTGACCCGGCGATGCAGTACTTAACTCAGGCCCTCGAGATGGCTACAGCCAAGCAAGAGCCGCGTTTGATCGCCACCATCCACAACGATTTGGGCCTCCTGCAGGCTTCCCAGTCTCGCTACACAGAAGCATTGGATTCGTTCGTGGCTGGCACAAGAGGTGCGCTGGACGCTGGTGATCGACCGCTGGCCGTGCGTACCCAAATCAACGCCGCCCGAGTCGCATTGAAATTGAATCAACCGGACGTGGCGCGAAACTGGTTCGATCAAGCTCTTGATGGTCTGAAAGACTTCGAGCCCTCACATGACAAAGCCACCGGTTTGATTCAGGTTGGCTTGGGCTACCACGAACTTCGTGGAGCGATGCCCAGTATGAGCACGCCGCTCCTCCTGCGTGCGGTAGGAGTCTTTGCGGAAGCGGCCGCGGCCGCGGAGAAAATCGGCGACAAGCGAACACTCTCCTACGCCAACGGCTATCTCGGTCATCTTTACGAAACTGAATATCGCTATGAGGAAGCGTTGCTCCTGACGAGGCGGGCTATCTTTTCCGCGCAGGCAGCCAACGCGCCTGAATCGCTGTACCGCTGGCAGTGGCAACTGGGACGTTTACTGGTTGCAAAAGGTGAATTGGATGAAGCGATCGCGGCCTATAAGCATGCCGTGACCACGTTGCGTCCTATCCGCACGGAGGTTGCTTCTGCGCTGGCAACCGCTTCGCTCACCGGAGACGAGTCGATTCGCCCCCTCTTTTTTGAGCTGGCCGATCTCCTGCTGCAGCGCGCATCGCTGACCGGCGACGCTGCCGCCGCGATGCCCCACTTGCTCGCGGCGCGCGATTCGATCGAGGCCTACAAGACGGCTGAACTGCGCGAGTATTTCAAGGACGAATGCGTCGACGCGCTGCAGGCCAGGATCACGAAGTTCGACCGCCTCGCGGCGGATACCGCCGTCGTCTATCCCATCATGTTTTCCACTCGGCTGGAATTGCTGGTCAGCCTGCCCTCAGGGCTTATCCGCATCGCCGTGCCGGTGAGCGCCGACGCCCTCACGAAGGAAATCCGTCTCTTCCGCCGCACAGTGGAGAAACGCACGACGCGGGAATATCTTGCGCACGCGCAGCAATTATACGACTGGCTCGTCCGTCCGCTGGAGCCAGAGCTTGCCGCCCAGAAGATATCGACCTTGGTCTTTGTACCTGACAGCGCGTTGCGCACGATTCCGATGGCAGCGCTGCACGATGGCTCCACCTTTCTCATCAACAAGTTCGCCATCGCGCTTACGCCGGGTATCACGCTAACCGACCCCCGCCCATTGAATCGCGAGAAAATCCGGTTCCTGGCGACCGGGCTGACGAAAGCCGTCCAAGGCTTCCCCTCGCTCCCTTACGTGGCCGAGGAGGTCGAGGCGATTCACACGCTGTATCAGTCGGATGAACTGATGAACCAGGACTTTCGCGCCGTCCGCCTGGAACAGGAATTGCGTGACGGAAGGTATGGGATCTTACACATCGCCACGCATGGCAAGTTTTCCACCAGCGTGAACGATTCGTTTCTCCTGACGTTCGATGAGAGGCTGACGATGAGTACGCTGGATCGCCTGATCGGCCTGTTTCGGTTTCGCGAGGACCCGCTTGAGCTCTTGACGTTGAGCGCCTGTCAGACGGGCGTCGGCGACGACCGAGCGGCGTTGGGATTGGCAGGCGTCGCCATCAAAGCCGGCGCCCGTAGCGCGGTGGCGACCCTCTGGTTCATCAATGACGAGGCCTCGGCCGCGCTCGTGTCGGAGTTT
>JBKJWE010000279.1:0-13012 GCA_046717045.1 Nitrospiraceae bacterium
GTCCGGCCATGCAAGGAAATGACGGCGGGTCGTTCCTTCAGAAGGTGCTCGATCCAGCGATCTACAATGACTTCGTCATAACCCAATCGTGTTTTGACCGATAATGGAATAGGCCGGCGCGCGAGCGAACGACCTGCATCGCGCTGCGCGATCATCTGGTTGATGACCGCTACCCTGGCCGGCTTGAACCCGACCGCTTCAAGGTTTTGCCCGGCAATCCAATCGACAATGCCTTGCCGAGCGGCGCGCAAAATCTCCTGCGCGAGATCCGGCGTTTTGATCAAGGCCGCGCCCGACCCGGATGACGCCACATTTTTCGATGGGCATCCCATATTGATATCGAGCCCGTCGAACCCCAATTCGCAGACCGCGTGCGCCGCCTGATAGAACAGTTCAGGATCTTTTCCGTACAGCTGCGCGACGACCGGTCGTTCGGCTTCGTGATAGATCAAGGAATCCAGCAAAAATTCCGGGCCCCGGCAGACATCCTGCACATGGGTAAATTCCGTGAGACTGACGTCCGGCTTCCCGTAACAGGCGACGACGTGACGAAATGTGGCATCGGTCACGCCGTCCATGGGAGACAAGCCGATGATCGGACGTGGCAGCGTCGTCCAGAAACTCATGAGGCTGGCTCCATCACCGCATCGCTGATTTCATTGGCCTCGCCATAGGCCCGCCGTAACGTGTCGCCTTCCTGTTCGGCAGCTGAAGAAAGCAGAGGAACTCTGCCCGCCACAAATTCCACAAACCGATCGATCTTGAGCAGGAAGAAATCATAGGCCGTGGTGACCGGCCTCGGTTGATGCAACCAGAAGGTCACAAATTCGTCCAACACGATCTCGTGCTGCGCCAAGGCCCGGCAGGTCTGCGGGAACATCGCGGTGAGATCGCCGCCCCAATGAAGAATCTCATAGGGCAAATAGACTGTCCGATAGCGGTGCAGCCCCGCAAGCTCAGTGTGCTGCCACTCACAACCTGACGGAGACTCCAGCCCCGATACAATCCGCGCATAGCGTCCATAGCCTTCGTACACCTGTGCGCGAACCGCTGACGTAATGGGCAGAGAAACGGGATGCGCACAGCGTGATGGCACATCGCTCGATGTGCGAGCCATCGCCTGCCGGATCGAGTAAGTGAAGCGCTGGTTGGTCTCTTCAAACTCATCGACGATCAGCTCAACAGGTTTTGTATCGACTTCCAACGCGACGCCTCGGAGGTTCACAAGACTGTGATGGCCTAACACCAGTTCAAGGAGTGTGAAGAGGACCGATGGAATCGGTGCGGCATGGGCGTCGATCCATTCTGGAAGCGTGTCTTGCTGCTCCTGTGGAATTCCCATCCTTTCATGCCAGGCGAGACCTGCCACATGAATCTCGACGACTCGCTCCAAGGGGAACTCGTCGAGGAATGCCTCCACAAATCGTTCGAGCGACATCTGCCGCCACGCGGCTGTATACCGATAGACAGTCCAGAGATGCCCCATGTCGAGGACGAGCCCGCAAGGGACCTGGTCCGTCACAAGGCGAAAAAACTTCGGGATCGGAATCGTGCCTGCGGTAAAGTAAGTCAACGGCGGCATTTCCAACAAGAACAAGGGAGCCGTGTCGTCCGCGCGACGGCACTGGGCGTCCAGCGCAGCTTGCACCAGACCGATGTTCTCCGCCACCACTGCGGCGCTCATCGGCGTATGGAGTGGAGGAAGATAGGTGCCGAATGAATGCCCCGCCATTTGCTTCGTGGCACATTCATGGTTGAGCCACAAGCTGTGCATGACGTTCTGATGGGTAGCGGCTTCGGCGACCTGGCCATGAAACACCGGTCGATCCCTGCTCTCAGGTTGGGTAATCCACAATCCTTCACCGTGGTAGGCGAAGGCTAGACCGGGAAGCCGCTGCGTGATCGTGTCCAACGCGGTAGTCGTCGCCTTGAAGATTTCGAGATAGGCCGGGGCGAGACCGCGCGACTTCAGGCAGCCGACAAGCTCGATCAGGTCTGGAGAATAGACGTCGACGGAGAGCCCAAGACCTAGAACGGGAATCGCTCCAACCCGTTGGCGAAAGTTCGAATGCACATGCATAGAGCCGCTCACGAATCTTCCCCTTGTACTGTGCCAAAATTTGGCCTAGTGTAGTCGCAGAAACCCTTGTTTGACAAGGGAAGACCTGCCCCCTGTCTCCATACCCCTGTCTGGTATACTTGGCTTACATTATTGGGGGGCAGGCCCTCACGACTCGTAGAACCACGAATCGGGAAGGGTCAGGACGCGATGGCAAATGCCGACGAGACCGCCCCCACACGAAAGACAATTGTACCCACCGTGGTTGCCCATATGATGACACCAGGAGTCGTTCAGGTCCCAGGCGATGTATCCGTTAGCGAAGCGGCGCTGCTGCTGGAGCGGGAACAAGCACCCTGCCTGCTGGTCAAAGACACCGATACGCGATTCGGTCTGATGACGCCCACCGACATCGTGAAAAAGGTCGTCGCGCAAGGCCTCGAACCGCACGAGATCGAGGTCCGCACCATCATGTCTCGCCCGGTTCAATTCATCGAATACGATCAGGCGCTGGAAGAGGCCTCATCATTGATGACTGCGACAGGCGCACCGCTCCTGATCGTCACTAAGCAGAATCAACCGGTGGGCGTCCTCAGCGCCCACGATCTGATGCTCACCCCACCGCGACGGAGCACGACGATCCCTGTCGTGGTCAGTGCGATGGGTGCGATGACCGCACAAGGCTCGAACCATAATGCCACGATCACGCAGCTGAGCCACGTCGGGGCGCTGATTGAGTTGAACACGACGCTTCACACCAAAACGAAAGTGGTCTTGGCCTTTTCCTTGCCGGGCCAGAATACGCCGCTGACGATTCGGGGCATGGTGCTGACCAGCCAGAGCGCCGCACCGGTGGCTCAGATCGACGTGCAGTTCACCGATCTGTCGAGCGCCGATCTTGCGCGTATCAAAGCGTGGGCTTTGCAAACGATCCCTTCCACGACCGACCGTTTCTGACTTTCAGAATCCCGACATCCTTTTGACCAACTCGTAATCAGCTGATACAATTTTTTCTCTACCATACACCACAGCCTATTTTGTGAAATGGATGACCCGATGAAATCCACACCCTCTCGTCCGCGAACCATGCCGTCCAAAGAGGACACGCTCGAGCAAGTTCGGCTCCTCTTAGAACGACCCGACGACGATGTTCCCGCCGGGCTATTGAAGGAGCTGCTCGGCGGCGTCCTGCGGTTGCACGACGCTCATCTCGATGCCTTGGATTTGAAGATCCTCAATCGGGCCATGAAAGAACTCCGCCATGCGTTTCGCGTATTCCACAACTATCGCGATCGTCGCAAGATCAGCATCTTCGGCTCGGCCCGCACCGCTTCCGATGACCCCAACTACCAGCTGGCCTTCTCATTCGCCGAACGGATTGTGCAGGCCGGCTTCATGGTGATTACCGGCGGAGCGGACGGGATCATGCGCGCCGCTCAGGAGGGAGCGGGACGAGAGAACAGCTTCGGCGTCAACATCATGCTACCGTTCGAGCAGGGGCCGAATACCACCATCGCTGACGATCCCAAACTCGTCACCTTCAAATATTTTTTCACCAGGAAGCTCATGTTCCAAAAGGAGGCGAACGCGATCGCCCTATTCCCCGGCGGCTTCGGCACCCATGACGAAGGATTTGAAATCTTGACGCTCGCCCAAACGGGCAAAAGCGATCCTATGCCGATCGTTTGTCTCCAGGCGCCTGGCTGCGACTATTGGGACGAGTGGCAGGGCTTCGTCAAGCGGCAATTGTTGGCCCGTAAACTGATCAACGTCGAAGACCTCAACCTCTTCAAAGTCGTCTCCTCACCCGACGAGGCAGTCGCGGAAATACAGACGTTCTATCGTCGATTCCATTCCATTCGATATGTCGGGAAACAACTAGCTATGCGGCTTACCCAGACGATCTCGCCCCACCAGGTGGCCGCCTTGCACCAGCAGTTTGGCGACCTCCTTGTTGAGGGCACGTTTGAACTACGCGGACCTCTTCCTGAAGAGCTGGACGAACCGGATCTCCAGACGCTCCCGCGCGTGGTCTTTACGTCCAATCGCCGCAGCGCCGGCCGGCTGCGCCAGCTGATCGATCATCTGAACGCGCTGTAATGTCCTCCATCAATAGACTTTAGTCTCGGCGGAGCGCCATGGTATGCTCCGTGGGTCTATGACTCAATCGTCTCACTTACACCGATTCTCCGACTCGCCGACTGTTATCCTCTACCACGCAGAATGCGCGGATGGCTTCGGGGCAGCCTGGGCGATTTGGAAAAAGTTTCCTACGGCACACTTCGTTCCTGTGAAGCATGGCAATCCGCCGCCGCCAGACTTGCAGAACCAACGCATCGTCATCGTCGATTTCAGCTATGCGCGCGATACGTTGCAGGTGATTGCCGCCACGACGCACTCCCTCGTCGTTCTCGACCATCACATCACGGCAGAGAAGGCCCTCGCCGGTCTTCCCTATGCCTATTTCGATATGAAGAAATCCGGCGCGGTATTGGCCTGGGAATGGGCCCACGATCGCCCGACTCCTTGGCTGCTCGAGTACATCCAAGACAAGGACCTCTGGACCTGGGCGCTTCCTTCGAGCCGGGAGATCAACGCAGCCCTCGCATCGCACCCCTTCGACTTTCAGCTCTGGAACACATTTAAGCAGAGGGAATTGGAACAGGAGGGCCGGGCGATCCTACGCTATGAGCACGAGATCGTGAACAAGCTTGCCGCGCAGGCCGTCCTCGTGGAGTTTCAAGGCGCCACCGTGCCGTCGGTACAGAGCGCGGTCCTGACGAGCCAGATCGGCGAACGTCTCTCGGCGGATCATCCGTTTTGTCTGATCTGGCACGACCGCGACGGCCGCCGCTACTACAGCATGCGCTCGCGGGAGGACGGCACCGACGTGGGCGCAATCGCCGCTTCGTTCGGTGGCGGAGGCCATACCCACGCAGCCGGGTTCTCGATCCCGCTAGGACTCGACGGCGCGCTGCCCGATAATTCAGCCCTGCCCCGTGCCACTATTGACCGCCGACGTATGCCATCCTAGTCAAAGACCGCATGATTCCTCTGCACGATGATAATCCCACTGAACGCATGCCCGTCGTCACGATCGCCTTCATCGCCGCCTGCGTGCTGGTGTTTCTCTACCAGGCGAGCCTTCCGGTCGAACCGGGCAAAATGTTTGTGTTCCAATACGGCGCGATCCCGGCGCTCCTCTTCGACCAGGGCGACTCATCCCATGTCGTCGCCATTCCGGCTTTTGCCACGCTGTTCACCAGCATGTTTTTGCATGGCGGCTGGATGCACTTGATCGGCAATATGCTGTACCTCTGGATCTTTGGAAACAATATCGAAGACGTCATGGGCCATGCGAAGTACCTGATCTTCTATCTCGCCTGCGGACTGTTCGCCGCCCTCAGCCATGCCGTCACCGATCCCTCGTCGACGGTCCCGATGGTCGGAGCGAGCGGAGCCATTTCAGGCGTCCTCGGCGCATATATCTTATTGTTTCCTCGCGCACACGTGCTCGTCCTGATGCCAGGGTTAGGTACCACGAGGGTCGCTGCGGGCCTCGTGCTCGGCATGTGGTTCGTCATGCAGCTCTTTAGCGGGGGGATAAGTCTGGGGAGTAAAGGCGGGGGCGTGGCCTTCTTCGCTCACATCGGCGGGTTCGTCGTCGGCATGACGCTGATCGGTCTCTTCAAACGCCGGGACGTCCCCTTCTTCGCCCCAACCCGTACCAACCGGTGGGATTCGTAGGTCACCTCCAGCAAGTATTATCAGGATACGTGTTACGCGTCCAATAGTTGTCGGACTCGTTCGACAAGCGTGGTTTGTCGGTAGGGCCGCTTCAAGAGATACTGCGGATTGAGGCGATGAGACAGCATCGTCTCGTCGTCGTAGCCCGAGACAAACAGCGGTTTCATCGTCGGATACTGCTTCACCAATCGCGCGGCCAAGTCGCGACCACTGATCTCCGACATGGCCAAATCGCTCACCGCCACATGCACCATGCCCGCATGCTGCTGTGCCAGCAGCAACGCTTCGACCGCCGAGGTGGCTTCCAGAACCTGATAGCGATGGCGCAACAGCGTGGAGAGCGCGAGTTTTCGGCTGATTTCCTGAGGCTCAACTAAGAGAACGGTCTCTTGCCCCTTGGCCGCAACCGCAGCCATCGTCAAATGGACATGAGATCCACCTCGCGCCGCCAGCGGAAACCAAATACGTACCGTCGTCCCCTGGCCGGGCTGGCTCACAACATCGAGGTGCCCCGAATTGTGTTTCACGATGCCATAGACGGCGGTCAAGCCAAGTCCGACGTTCATCTCTTTAGTGGAAAAGAAGGGCTCGAACATCCGCGATTGCGTATCGTGACTCATGCCGCTTCCGGTATCGCTCACTTGCAGCAAGATCTTTGAGACCGGTAAACCGTTCCCGTTCACGGATTCGTTTCCGCGACCGCCGGACATGGTTTTTGCCTCGATCCTGAGCCGACCGCCGTTCTGCATGGCGTCACGCGCATTCACGGCGAGATGGAGCAGCACTTGCTCGAGTCCTTCGCGATCCACCTCGATTTCGAGCGGGCTATTGTCGACGGCTATCTCCATCTGGATCGACGAGGGCAAGAGACCCCTGAGTACACCTTGAAGGTCGTCGAGGACTGTCCTCAGTGAAAGGGCTTGGCGAAACTGGCTGTCATTGAGGCCCAACGACACCAACTGCGCCGTGAGGGCCGCCGCATGCTCCCCTTTTCGAAAAATTTCATCGACCGGCCCATACAAGGGATCGGCAGGTTTCAGGCATGAGAGCACCAGGCCGGTTTGTTTTCCAATAACCGACAGAAGATGGCTAAACTCATTCGCAATCCCACCGGCCGTCCGGCCGATGGCTTCCATCTTCTGCGACTCCTGCAGTTGGCGCTCAAGGCCTTGCCGTTCCTTCTGATTCTGTCTCACAGAATCGTTGGCCTTGGTCAGATCCGCTTTCAATCCCTTGATGCGGGTCTCCAGCTGATCCCGTGACGCTTGCAACGCACTTTCGGTTTTCTTCAGTCGTTCGATGCTCTCGAGCAAGGTCGTCTTTTGCTCCCGTTCATGACCAATGGTTTCGAGCGCCATTCCATAGAACATCGCCATGACCAGCAGAACCGGAATTCCCAGCAGATGCCCCGCCGACAAGGTCTCCGTTTGGACAACCCCCTGGTACAGCACCACGCCATAGCCTGCGCAGAGCAAGAGAGAGAATCCGAGGACGTGCGAGAGCCGACGGACAGAGGCCGCGATGAGCATCAACACGAAATAGGACAGATAGAGATCCGATCGAGCGTTCCCTGAGGCATAAATCGTCGACGTCACAAACGCCGTATCGATCCCGACGAGGATGCCGCTGAACCACGTGGTGTGCAGGATCGACCGCGGGATAAAGAAGAGGCCGATCACCATCGCCGCCAATCCGCCGACGATGAGTTGACTCGTTGCGCGACCGACGACTGGCTCGCCCGCGAACAACAGTTGGTAGGCCAGCATGATACCAACGAGAGCTTGTAAGATGATGTAGCGATTTCTCGAGATGACGCGGGCGGGCTGATGATCGTCTGGCGTTTCTTCTGGATCCAGCTGACTCGTTGTCGCCGATAGTGGGAGACTGCTCACTGTGACCTCCCTGCCTTGCTGCCCAAAGGCTGGGAATGGAGCAAGTCTTGTACCGATAGCACGCCGGCCTAGAGCCCTGTTTTTTATGAACACCGGGCGTCGAAGACTGTTCTTACTCGATGAAACCACCCGCAGACAGACACAAATTCGAACAACGATAAATGGCCATAAATTGGCTCTGGTAGCCATATGGAATGATTTTTGGCCTTGAAAACGATGCGACTGGTGCTGCTACTGGGAAGGCGGAGACTGTGTCGCAAGCCCCTCGACAAAATGATTCGCGCGATCGCGCAACAGGCTGAGTGGCTCGCCAAGGAAGGTCACATGTCCCATTTTTCGGCGGGGAAGGATCGCGCGTTTCCCGTAAAGATGCAGTTTCGTACCGGGAGTATCTATCAGAAATTTCTGACCGGTCTCCGTCATGACCGCAACCGCGTCGTTGCCGATGACGTTCACCATCACCGCCGAGGACAACAGACGGGCTTCTCCTAATGGGAGCCCACAGATCGCTCTGACCTGTTGCTCGAACTGCGACACCGTACAAGCATCCAGCGTGTAATGGCCTGAGTTATGCGGCCTCGGCGCAATCTCATTGATGAGGAGTTCGCCTTGGGGCAATTGAAAGAGCTCGAGACAGAACACTCCAATTCCCCCAAGCCGTTCCACCACGTTTCTCCCAAGAGCTGCCGCAGGCGCAGCGATCGTTGAACTGTTTGGTGCCGGCACCAGCGTGGTCCGAAGAATACCGTCCTCATGCTTGTTCTCGACAAGCGGATACAGCGACACCTCTCCGTCCGCGCCGCGGGCTACCAGAATCGACAGTTCCCGCTCAAAGGGCACACAGGATTCGACAATCCATCGAAGGCCGGGCAAGGCTGCCTCACGAAGAGCCCGAGCCACGTCTGCGATGTCATCTGCGCAACAGAGTCTCCATTGACCTTTCCCGTCATACCCTGCCGTCGCCGTCTTACACAGAGCCGGATACCCGATGCGCTCGACAACGTTGCGTAACTGAGAAGGATCGGTGAGTGGGGCAAAGTGCGGAACGGGGAATCCCAGTGCGGCGAGAAACCCCTTCTGCTCAAGTCGATCTTGAACAATCCTTAACAGAGCACTGGATGGCAGAACCGACTTCGTCCGCTCCAAGTCCTGACAGAGCGTCGCCGGCACGTTTTCCCATTCGTAGGTCACCACGCTGACCAGATCGGCAAACTTCGCAAGGGCCTGCTGATCGCTGAAGGAGGCGGGAAACGCGTAAGTCGCCAGCCGGTGAGCCGGCGCGTCTGGATCGGGGTCCCACACCGCCACACGATAGCCGAGGCGCCCTGCGGCTTCGGCAAACATGGCGCCGAGCTGCCCGCCGCCAAGGACACCGAGCACGGCTCCTGGCTCGATAGGGGGATAGTTCACGATCGACGACGAGCGCGAGAGGCCCGACGTACTCCGGCCACCAGACCTTTGGCTTCTGGAGAATGGAGCACGCCCTCCGTTTGCGTGGCGCGATACGTCCTGACGCGCGCGGCGATCTCAGGATACCGGCCGGAAAGAATTTGTGCCGCAAGCAGCCCTGCGTTCTCCGCCCCTCCGATAGCCACCGTCGCGACAGGAATGCCGCGCGGCATCTGGACAATAGAGAGCAGCGAATCGAGCCCGCGGAGGTTTTCCGTCGGAATCGGTACGCCGATGACCGGGAGGTGAGTCTTGGCTGCAAGCATGCCCGGAAGGTGCGCAGCTCCACCGGCGCCGGCGATAATGACTTCGATGCCGCGAGATGGAGCCTGTTCGGCATAGGCGAACAAACGATCTGGGGTCCGATGTGCCGACACGACCATCAACTCGTTGGGAATCCCGAGATCGGTCAAAACGGCGACAGCCTTCTCCAAGATCGGGAAATCGGATTTACTGCCACCCAAGACACCGACCAGCGGATGGCTCGGACGCCCCTGACGTGAGCGCTGCAACCGATTTCTCTTTCCGGAACGGGGCATTGCGACCAGACCTTTCTCCCCGATAGACAACCGCTATGAGGGCTCACGAGCCCCCCACCTTAGCGAGTCTCCCGCTGATGGTCAAGGCGCCTGGGACCTTAACTGCGGGTATTGTCGTGGAAATTGACCCGCGGAGGGGCTTTCCTCTATGATGAAGGGGTGCTCTGACTATCCTTCCCTCAGGCGAGGAGGACTCGGTGGCGCGTCTGGGCTCGAATCTGCGAAACAAAGTCCGTTCGATTGTCCAGCGTCATACGGGCCTGGATGAAATCGCGATCGACGACCTCGCCACATCCAATAAGCTCCAAGCCTGGGAAGCAGTTGAAATTCCCGAGCGCCTTCGATTTTCTTCGCGGCTCGCTATTAAGCTTGTTCTCCTCTTTTTGCTGATCATTGCATTTGTCCCCTGGACCCAGACGATTACCGTCTCCGGTCAACTCTCGGCCTATTCCCCCTTCGAACGGCCGCAAGACATTGAAGCCCAAATCACCGGCCGCATCAAAAAATGGCACATCTATGAAGGGGTGCGAGTCAGACAGGGCGACCTGATCGTGGAACTCGAAGATTACGATCCGAATTTCATGGCCCCTGATCTGTTGTCCTTCCTCGATCAACGCAAAAAAGCGTTGGAACAGACCCGTCAGGCGGCTTTGGGGCGGGCGGAACAACTGGACAAACGGATCAAGGAGATGCAAAACCTCGTGAAGGCGGCGGTCCCCTCGGCCCAAGCCCGCGTTGTCGAGGCCGAGAGTAAGGTACGAGAGTCCTACCAAAGAGTGGAAGCGGCGAAGATCGCCGTGGCGACCGCCGAGATCAACATCGATCGTCACAAGCAGTTGGCCGAGCAAGGACTCGTGTCGCAACGCGAACTGGAACTCACCATCCAATCGGCGATCGCCAGCAAGGCGGATCTCCAAGGCGCCCTAGCGAACCTCCGCGCAGCGGAACAGGGAATGAAAGCCCTGAGTTTTGGCCGCGATCAGGTCAGCGCAGAAGTCTTGCAACGCCTGTTGGATGCCGAAGCGGCGCGCGACGCCTCGGTGGCTGAAGCAGCCAAGGCGGCCGACCAGGTCGCCGACGTGTCGCTCCGCATGTCGAATGCCACGCAGCGCCGAATCGCCAGTCGCATTCTCGCGCCGATCGACGGCACAGTCGTGAAAATGGCCGAGGCCGGTACAGGCGAAACCGTTCGGCAAGGCGACAAGATCGTCAGGCTTTCCCCAGCCAGCAGCGATAAGGCGATTGAAATGATGGCGGACGGTATCGACGCGCCGCTCTTGAATGTCGGTCGCAAAGTCAGAATTCTGTTCTACGGGATTCCGGCAATCCCCCTTCCGGCCTGGCCGGAACTGATGGCTGGAACCTATTCCGGCGTGATCAAGGTCATCGACCAGGTGGATGACGGTAAGGGAAATTTCCGCTTTTGGGTGGTCCCCGATCCTGAAGATCGTCCGTGGCCCGAACAGGCGCACGTCAGGCAGGGCACGAAGGCCATGGGATGGGTGATCCTCAATCGCGTGCCGCTGTGGTATGAACTCTGGCGGCGCTTCAACCTGTTCCCGCCGGACTATCAAGAACGTCCGCCGAGCCTCATCGATACCCTCTTGCCGAAAGCAGGACGAGGTGCGAAGTAAGCAGGTCGTGCCAGTTCCTTTCTCTTTCCATCATTCCATCATTACGACAGTCATCACACGGTCACGCCGCCGGTGAGGCCGTGTATCGCGCGACTCATTCGTGTCACGAAAGGAGTGTGCCTTATGTCCCTTAAATCCTCTGTTCCGATTGTCTTCTTCTTGGGAGTCATCGGCCTACTGCCCTTCTCTGCTTCAGCGGCTGAACCTGCCAAGTCCAAGTCCCTTCCTCCCATTCCCTTGAGTGTGGAAGAGATCCAGGCCTGGATCGACCGGTCCCATCCGCTGCTCAAAGGAGCCGGCACGGAGAAGGTCATGGCCCGAGGGAAGATGCTGAAAGCCCTGGGTGCCTTCGAGCCGAACGTGATCAACGACACGGAGGTAGAACGATTCATTTCAAGCTCGAACCCCAACAGGGGCACCCAGACCGCCGGATTCAACGATACGCTGGTCGAGGCTCGTCACCCCTGGGGATTTAAGTACAGTGCGGGCGTCCGGCAAGCGATCGGCGACGCCAAGATTCCCGACCTCTCCTTCGGAGGTGGAAACAACCAAGTCCTTCTGGGCGGGTTCATGCCGCTGCTGCGCGGATTGCTCGTCAATCCTGAACGAGCGGAATTGCAACGTTCGGAATTGGCCGATCCGCGAGCAGAAGTCCAGATCGCACAGACGAGGCAAGACCTGTTTCTCGCTGCCGCGACGCAGTTCTGGGATTGGGTCACAGCCGTGAAACTCGTCGAGATCCAACGCAGAGCCATGGGTGTCGCAGAAGATCGTTTTAAGCAGGTTGAAGGACGAGCCAAGGCCGGCGCCGTCGCACCGCTGGATGTCGTCGAAGCCAACCAAGAGGTCCAGCGCCGGCGCGAGGTGGCCATCGCGGCGCAGCGCCTGGTGGAACAAGAACAGCTGAAACTCTCCATGTTCCTCTGGGAAGGCGGAGCCCCGGTCAATCCACCGCTGGAACGAGCCCCGGAGTTCCCATTCCAGATGCAGGTCTCGACGCCGGAAATCATCCAAGCCCACAAAGTGCAAGCCAAGGCGGATCGTCCGGAGATCAAAGAGATCGATGTCGAAGCCAAGATCAATAACATCGACCTGGAACTGGCAAAGAATAATCTCCTGCCGAGCTTAGACGCGGAGGTGGCGCCGGCCCGGGCGCCCGAAAAATTCATCTTGGGCCTCGGATACCGCTTCGGCCTTGAGCTGAAGATTCCGATCCTTCAACGAAAGAGTCGCGGCGAAGTGCTGGAGGCACAAGGGAAAGCAGATCGGTTCGTCTTGATGCAGAAATTCCGCGAGCAACAAGTCGTCGTCGACGTGGACAACGCCCTCTCGGCCATCGACCGGGCAAAGGAGCGTGTCGCGGCTGCAGTAGAATCGCTGCGTCTGGCCAAGACGCTCGAGGAGGGAGAACGGTTTCGATTCAGTCTCGGAGCCACCAGCGTCTTGTTCGTCAATCTCAGGGAACGGAACTCGGTCGACTCGGAGAATCAGGTCGTCCGGGCCAAAGCGGATTATCAGAAAGCCCTGGCGCTCTATCAGTGGTCCATCGGCGCCTGGGCCAAGAACCAGCCGTCGGCCGTTCCCGTCATCTATAGGGCGCGAGACTGAAGCGCGAAGAGGTGGCTTTTTCTCCTGTACTTTGATAGCGTTAGAGCAGTTGTTTCTGTGTCTTGAGGGACAACCGGCAGGACG
>JBKJWE010000280.1:0-8297 GCA_046717045.1 Nitrospiraceae bacterium
GTCAACGAGGCGCTCGGCACCTATTTTGAAGAGAATCCCCCGATTGCCAGGAAGGTCATTGGGAAGGCCATCGATGCGGCCCGCGCCCGTGAAGCCGCCCGTAAAGCGAAAGAATTGATCCGGCGCAAGAGCGCATTGGATGGGGGCTCGCTCCCGGGTAAGCTCGCCGACTGTGCCGAGAAGGATCCGGCGCTCAGTGAACTCTACATTGTCGAGGGCGATTCAGCCGGCGGCTCCGCCAAGCAGGGACGAGATCGGAAATTCCAGGCCATCCTTCCGCTCAAGGGCAAGATCCTGAACGTCGAGAAGGCCCGCTTCGACAAGATGCTCACGAGCGAAGAAATCCGGGTCTTGATCATGGCGCTTGGAACCGGCATCGGGCGGAAACGGGAAGAGAGCGACAAAGCCGACAAAGATACGTTCGATATCACGAGGGCTCGGTACCACAAGATCATTCTCATGACCGACGCCGACGTCGACGGCAGCCACATCCGAACACTCTTGTTGACGTTCTTCTTCCGTCAGATGCCGGAATTACTTGAACGCGGCTACATCTATATCGCGCAGCCCCCGCTCTTCAAAGTGAAGAAGGGCAAGACTGAACGGTATCTCAAGGATGAAGGGGCTTTGAACGAACACCTCGCCGATCTCGCCGTGGAAGATGTCGAGCTCTATATAGAGGGCGCTCAGGAATATGTGACCGGGCGACGGCTCCTGCCGATCCTCAAGAAGATGGTTGCCTTCGAGACCTTGCTCGGACGGCTCAATAGGAAACCGCATGAGGCCAGCATGCTCCGCGCATTTGTGGATGAGCCGGGCCTCGACCGCGATCTCTTGAAAGATCGGACCGCCCTCACCAAGGTGGTCGCCAACGTCAAGAAAACACTCGCGGTCGTCCATTCGAAGCTGACGCCGTCGCTCGAGATCGTTCCCGACGAAGAGCACCAATCGAACAAGGTGGCTTGCCGGATACAGGCGAACGGGATCACCCACTCGTTGGATGTGACGCACGAGCTGGTCGGCTCCGCCGAGTTCCGCGAGCTCCAGAAGCTCGCGCCCTCGGCCATCGGGCTAGGTCGCCCTCCCTATAAGCTGAAAGCCAAAGGGCAGGAACAGCAGCAGACGGAGACCGCCGATCTGGTTAAGGCCATCTTAGACATGGGCAAGCAGGGCCTCGGCATCCAGCGCTACAAAGGGCTGGGGGAGATGAATCCGGAGCAGCTGTGGCAAACGACGATGGATCCGGAAGTCCGGACGCTGTTGCAAGTGAAATTGGAAGACATGACCGGCGTCGACGAGATCTTCACCATTCTCATGGGCGATGAAGTCGAACCGCGTCGGAACTTCATTCAGGCCCACGCACTCGAAGTGCGCAACCTCGACGTGTAACGAAGAGCGTATAGCTTATGGCGTATGGCTCCGGAGTTCGTGCCATTCGCTATAAGCCATTAACTCCCGGTCGAAGGAGAGTCGATGCCCCCAGATGAACGGCTGAGTTACATCGCAATCGAAGACGAGATGCGCTCGTCGTACCTGAGCTACGCGATGAGCGTGATTGTGGGCCGGGCGTTGCCGGATGTGCGCGACGGGCTCAAGCCGGTGCATCGCCGTATTCTCTTCGGCATGAATGAAATGGGCTTGGCGCACAACCGGGCCTACCGCAAGTCCGCCAAAATCGTCGGCGAGATCATGGGGAACTACCATCCCCATGGCGACAGCGCGATCTACGATACGTTGGTCCGGATGGCGCAGGATTTCAACATGCGCTATCTCCTGGTCGATGGCCAGGGCAATTTCGGGTCCGTCGACGGTGATTCTCCCGCCGCGATGCGCTATACCGAAGCGCGACTCACGAAACTTTCGGAAGAACTCCTTGCGGACATCGACAAGGAAACGGTCGACTTCGGACCCAACTACGACGAGTCGCTCGTCGAGCCGTTGGTGCTTCCCTCGAAAATCCCAAACCTCTTGGTCAACGGCGCCGGCGGGATCGCAGTCGGCTATGCCACGAACATTCCCACGCACAACATCGGAGAAGTGGTCGACGGGTTGCTCCAGCTCATCGAGGAGCCGGACACGACCGTTGCCCAGTTGATGAAGAAGATTCCGGGTCCGGATTTCCCCACCGCCGGCTTCATTTACGGCACCAGCGGAATCAAAGAGGCCTACGAGACAGGACGAGGCCTACTGACCTTGCGAGCCAAGGTGAATATCGAGTCCGATGAACGGACGGATCGCGAACGCTTGATCGTCACCGAGCTCCCCTATCAGGTCAACAAGGCGAAGTTGATCGAGAAGATCGCCGAGTTGATTCAGGACGATCGCATCAAAGGCATTTCCGATCTGCGCGACGAATCGGATCGTGACGGTATCCGCGTTGTGATCGAGCTCAAGCGCGGGGAAATCCCGCTCGTCACGTTGAACAATCTGTACAAACTCACTCAACTCCAGACGACCTTCGGCGTCATCATGCTCGCGTTGGTGAACAACCGGCCGGAGGTCTTGAACCTCAAGCAGATCCTGCATCACTTCATCGAGCATCGGCGCGAAGTCGTCGTGCGCCGGACCGCCTTCGAGTTGCGCAAGGCCGAAGAGCGCGCTCACATCCTCGAAGGCCTCAAGATCGCGCTGGATCATTTGGATGCCGTCATCACCTTGATCCGACGCGCCCAATCGCCGGACGAGGCACGAGCCGGCCTCATGCGGCAGTTCGCCTTGAGCGAGATCCAGGCGAATGCCATTTTGGACATGCGGCTGCAGCGGTTAACACAGCTGGAGCGGAACAAACTGGTCGAGGAATACACCGAAGTATTGAAGCAGATCGAATATCTGAAGTCCGTGCTGGCGAGTGAACCGTTGATTCGCAAGATCATCAAGGACGAACTGCTCGCGGTCCGCGAAACCTACCAGGACGATCGCCGGACGCAGATTGTGAAGGAAGAGGCGGAGATCAACGTCGAAGACTTAATCGCCGAAGAAGAAGTCGTCGTAACGATCTCGCACACCGGCTACATCAAGCGGAATGCCGTCACACTCTATCGGGCGCAACGGCGCGGCGGCAAGGGCAAGATCGGCATGGGGATCAAGGACGAAGATTTCGTCGAAACCCTGTTCACCGCCTCCACGCACGACTCTCTGCTCTTCTTCAGTGATGCCGGAAAAGTCTATTGGCTCAAGGTGCATGAAATTCCCGAAGCGGGGCGTGCGGCCAAGGGCAAGGCGCTGGTCAATTTGCTCGCGCTCTCGGAAGAAAAAATCACGGCCACCCTGCCGGTCAAAGAATATCGCGATGATCGGTTCATCGTGATGGCGACGAAGAAGGGCATCATCAAGAAAACGGAGCTCTCGGCCTACAGCAATCCACGGCAGGGCGGAATCATCGCGCTTGGGCTGGAAGAGGGCGACAAGCTGATCGGCGTGCAACTGACGGATGGCCAGCGCGAGATTCTCATTGGGACCAAGCAAGGTCTCACCATCCGCTTCAAGGAAGAGGAAGTCCGACCCATGGGAAGGACCGCCTACGGCGTCAAAGCGATTACGCTCGAAGAAGGCAACGAGGTCATCGGCATGGAAACCATCACGCCCGATTCCACCACGGCGATTCTCACCGTCACGGAAGGCGGTTATGGCAAGCGCACGCCGGTGAACGAATATCGTGTGCAGGGGCGTGGCGGCAAGGGTATCATCAGCGTGAAAACGACCGAACGCAACGGCCTCGCCATCGGTTTCTTGCAGGTCCGAGACGCAGATCAAATCATGCTCATGGCCGCGCAGGGCAAGGTTCTACGCTGCAGCGTGAACGACATCCGTGAGATCGGCCGCAATACCCAGGGCGTACGCATTCTCGATCTCGATGGGGAGGAAGACCGGGTGGTCGCCGTGGCGCGGTTGGCGGAAAGCGCCGAGCGCGAGGACGCCGGCCCCGACGAAGCGCCCGCGCCCTAGCCGTTCTGTCACTCTCTTCCTATTCGACGCTGTCCCCGCCATGGATCAGTCAACTAGCCAACCGACTGGCCGACCCAAGAAGAAACCGCTCGACATCGTCGTCAAGTTGGCGATCGGGGTGCTGATCGGTTCGTTTGGTCTGATTTGGGGCGGCATGTATCTCAGTCGGCCAGATCGATCGATCCCGCCGTTCAGCATCGGGTCGCAAGAGGGCACGGTTGTGGCGGCGCACGTGCCGCCTTGGACGAGCGACACGGAGATCGAAACCCTCATTGAGCGATTTCGAAAGGTCGGACGCGAGACTCGGAACTTCGGCTCGATGAAAATCCACCCGACGACGCCCGAGGATCCTCGAAGCCACTACCGTCAGCTGACGATCTATATTTTTACCTTGGATGACTGGGCGGAAGCGCCCATCCTGCACAAGTATCTCACCGGCGAAGATCGGGACGTACGGGACGGATTTCGGCGCGCGCTGCGGGGGCTCTACCGATTGACGGAGTCGGAAGAAGAGGGACGGATCGGGCCCATTGTCGAGGGTCAGGATTCGGCGGCCACGGCAGCCTATGCCAGACAGCTCTTCAAGGGGCCGATCGACCTGCCGTCTGCACAGATGACTCAGCCAGGGATTGCGCCATGAGCTGCGCGAGCCGGTCGCGGAGATCCGGATCTTGGACGGCTGACGCATGGGCCGAGGCCTCCGCGAGGAGGGTAGCGGTCGGCGCGGAGATCGCAGGTGCCTTCACGGATGGATGGGGCAATGAAGGCGGATCGGTCCGCGGCAATTCCCCGACCCGCAGGGTAATGTCGGTGATGGCTTCTGGGCCGGCAATTGTGGCGAGCTTCTGAATCAAGGCCGGCTTGAGGAATGTCAGCTGGTGCATCCAGACGCTGTTGCGGACGCGTAGGTAGAGCTTCTTGTATCTGATCTGATCGGGCCAGGTATTCGACGCTAACGGTTCTCCGGCGATCGCGCGCCATTCACGCTGTAGTCGATGCTCGAGCAGCATGGTCTCGAGCCCGAGCCGGCGCGCAAGCCCGGTGAGTACGGTGGCGAAGGAATCGAGCGATCTCGGTCCACGCATAAGGGCATGATAGGGAGTATAGGGAAACCGGTCAAGCGCATCGGTCAGGTATCGCGGCGGAGCAGTGATGACCAAGAAGGACGACGATCAATTCAAAGTGGTGGCCACGAATCGCAAAGCGTATCACGACTATTTCATCGAGGAGAAACTCGAGGCCGGCGTCATGCTCCAAGGCACCGAGGTCAAATCGCTCCGCGACGGACGCGTCACCTTACAAGACAGCTATGCGAGCGTGAAGGACGGCGAGATCTTCCTCCACCATTGCCACATCAGCCCCTACAGCCACGGCAATATCATGAATCACGACCCGATCAGGGTTCGCAAGCTGTTGCTCCACAAGAAAGAGATCAATAAGCTCATGGGGAAGACGCAACAAAAGGGGCTCACGATTATTCCACTCCGCATCTACTTTTCGAAACGCGGGCATGCCAAGGTCGAGATCGGACTCGCGAAAGGCAAGAAGCTGTACGACCGACGAGAATCCATCAAGACCCGCGAAGCGGGCCGCGAAGTCGAACGGGCGATCAAGGGTAGAAAGTGAGCAGCGAGCCAGCCTAGGTTGCCTTGTGCTCCCGGAGCGCGAGCCCTCGGAAGGGCAGGGGGTGGCCAGGTCAGTCCCTGTGCTCGCGGAACGCGACACGCGAGGGCCAACTAGATGATCAAATCAGGGGCGGTGTTCGTTCAACGCACGCACGACGGGACCGATCCTGGCCACCCCTTGAGAGGGAGTGTGGGGAGTGAAATCCTGAACATGTACGATCGGGTGGTGCTCGCTCGAGAAAAGGACGCGTCTCGGCGCGGCCTGGGTTGGGCGGGTGAGAAAGTGCACGCAGTTGAAGACCAAACGGGCCGCCCTCGTAAGAGCGGATGAAATTCGGAAGATCGGGTTCCGGATCAGTGCCACCAGCTCCCCGAAGAAATAGAGTTGAAGCACATTGACAAAGACGTCTAGACGTCATATCTTCCCGCCGTGTACAAACCCTCGATTCAAACTAAGCGCCGTCCCGGAGAAGTGAGGGACGCAATACTTTCTGTTCTCACAGCCAGGCCTGCCGGTGCTCCTCTTCAGACGATCGAACAACACGTAGCCGACCTTATTGGTCATGCTGCACGTTCCAGCGTACGATCATATCTGCGACTGAATACACCGTCGACATTTATACGAACCACCCGTGGTCATTACGGATTAAGAACGATCACAAGAGTTAAGTCGAGCAAGGCCGCAGAATCTCGGCTCGACTATTGGCGGAGTTTCTCCTTCGGCAAGGCGCTTGTTTTAGAAGCTGACTGTCTCAATTGGTTGCGTGGACAGCGACACAACAGCGCACATGCCGTTGTTACCGACCCTCCTTACGGACTGTTCGAGTATTCTGCAGAGCAACAAGCGAAGCTGCGAAATGGCAAAGGCGGCGTATGGCGCATTCCTCCTTCGTTCGATGGAGTACAGCGTGCCCCCCTTCCCAGGTTCACTGTACTCTCACCGCAGGACCTTCATGCACTGGAATTATTCTTTTTAGAATGGGCGAAGGCTCTTATCCCTGTGTTGGTGCCGGGGGCGAACGTCGTTGTTGCGTCGAACCCTCTTCTTTCCTATATGGTTTCAGGTGCGCTTGCGAAAGCAGGTCTTGAAAGGCGAGGGGAGATCGTTCGTCTTGTCATGACTATGCGTGGCGGCGATAGACCGAAAGCCGCTCACGAGGAATTTGCAGATGTCAGTGTGATGCCCCGATCCATGTGGGAACCATGGTTGCTCTTCCGGAAGCCCCTTGAAGGAAGGGCTCAAGACAATCTTCGGAAGTGGGGAACAGGAGGCTTTCGACGCCCTTCTTCGGAAAGACCCTTCGGAGACGTGATTCCATCGTCACCCACCCATAAATCAGAAAGGGCACTTGCCCCCCATCCAAGCCTGAAACCCCAACAATTCCTGCGCACATTGGTTCGTGGCGTTCTTCCGCTTGGGCAGGGAGTGGTGCTCGATCCATTCTGTGGAGCGGGGTCAACGCTCGCCGCCGCTGAATCGGTGGGGTATGAAAGTATTGGGATCGAGAAAGACCCGCATTACTTTGAAATGGCGAGAAAGGCCTTGCCCCTGTTAGCCGTATTCAAGAACGGCAGCAATCACGTATTGAGCTTGTAAACCCAACTCTTCCTCAGCTTTTCTATGCCGCTCTTATGCAAAGTCGCCGTACGGGTACCTAACTCGCCGCGCTGATTCTTTCGAAAGTCGTCCTTCGTGACTTGTCCTAGATAGACCTCCGTAACCGCCATCGGGGCTCTGTCATTAGCAGGCTCCGTCGAGTTATCGACGTCATAGACAAACACACACATCCATTGATCGCGTGCCCCGTGAGTGTCTACGGCACCACCAGCCTTCCGAGTTGTCTTGACCTCGACACCTTCCGACCCCGCCTTGACCTTGTTGACCGGGTATATCCCGTTCACAACGAGGTCTGGGTGACCGTTGTGGTAAAGGTTAACGGTCAGGCTCCTGGAATGTTTCGCCAGGCTTGCTGTGAGCATGTCCGACAACACACCGGACATGATTGCGGGCCGTAGCATGTCGTCTAGCCGTTGAAGCCCTCGCTCGATAAGGCCAAGATTCACGTCGTAGAAAAAGTCGTAGACGTCCTGCATTGCCATTTCGAAATCCTTCAAGCGAAGGCCAAAAGGCAATTTCGCACTCCGATTAAAACACTTGGTATTGACTTCGTTCTGCACGAGAGACATGCTTTTTCGGGGCGAGTCGCGCTCAGTGGTTCGTCGATACTAACCAGTCGGCACATCATAATAAGGACTTCGGTCGAGGGTCGCAACCCAGGTCGCCGTTAGTCACATGCTCTAACCAGCCGATCTTTAACAAGAAATACCTTCCCATTCTCCCCTTGTGAAGATTCCCACTTGACTTAGTTCTAACTAGTACTACTATACTTAGATCACGGCACGTGAGAGGTTCATGGGTCTTGCGGGCAGTGATGTGACAACCAGGAGGTGATCGATGCGGCAACTTTTCCATACAGACGACAGTTGGACGGGCCTGATCCTTCGGCTCACGCTTGGACTGGTGATGTTTCCACACGGCGCGCAGAAGCTATTGGGTTGGTATGGTGGATTTGGGTTCTCCGGAACGATGGGATTTTTTACGGAGACCATGCATCTTCCTTGGCTGATTGCGCTCCTCGTCATCATGGGAGAATCATTCGGGAGCGTCGCCCTATTGTTGTGACTGCTGACGCGCTTCACGGCGGCGAGTTTCGCGGTGATCATGGT